>JANQKH010000743.1 GCA_028281215.1 Phycisphaeraceae bacterium
CACCCGCGCCCGCGTGCGATGTACCGCCATCCGCGGCAACAACACCGAACACATCACCGCCAACACCGCAAGCACCGCGACGAGATCGATGAGGGAGAAGGCTGAGGGGAGTGTCTCACGCGAAGGCGCGTTGCACCGCGACTTGCCAATTTGTTGGAACACGGAGAACACCGAGGTGGGATGAGGACACCGAGAAGAATGGAGTTGAAATGAATTCATGGATCAATCATCCGACAAACCCTCAATCTCTCATTTCATCTTTGTGTCTCGGTGTTCCAACCAAACAACAGCGTGATCACCCAATCACCTCAGAGTCGCCTTCTTCTTGGCCGATGATGCGGACGGGGTCGGTTTCGCCTTCGATCCAGACTTTGCCCTCGGCGTCGACGACACAAACGGGGATCTTGTTGGCTTTCCAGTCGGCCAGAGGTAGCAGCGGCCAGCGCTGGTTGACGTGGCGGTCGGGGTCGACGCTGATGCGCTGCCCGCCGGGCGCGAGGCGATCGATGATCAGGCGTGGATGAGAAATCAGATAACCGATGCTGGTGACGCCGCGCGGGAAGAAGCACAGGTTGTTGCCGATGTAGGTGTCGATGTAGCCGTGCGATTGCTGGCCGGTGTTGCTCATGACCTGAAGATCCCAGTAGCGCTGGGCGAGATAAGCCGGCCAACTCAAGCCCAGGTACTGCGCGGCATGATCCCGCCACAGGTTCTGGCTGACCCACACATTCTCCGGCTCATACGACGAATGGCCGCATCCGTACGGGCTCAGCGTTTCGCGCATTGCGTTGTAGACGTCTTTCTGAAGGCGCGAACGATCCAACTGAGCCGGTTGGCCGGCCATCAACGGCAGCAACAACCCGTTGGCGGTATAAATCGAATAGCTGTCCCAACCCGGTAGCGTTTCATGCGGGATCGGCATGCCGGTGGTCGGATCGGTCACGCCGACCGCCGCACGATCGACGCAAACGGCATAGTGATCACCCAGCCATGCCGCCTCTTCAATCTTCGGCGTGGCTTCGTCGGCGACGCGTTCACATTCCGTGGCGATCTCGTCCGAACCGACCCGCCGCAGCAAACCACCCGCCGCTTGAAGCGCAGCGATACGTTTCACCGCGAGATATGTCTGCTTGCGCGCCGCCTGCGTGGCGGGGCTGGCGTCGTCCAACGTGTTGGGCGTGCCGACCGACGGGAAGCCGCTGCCGTCAATGTCGGTCCAAATCAGGTACCGCGCCAACCGTTCGAGCATTTCGGCGTGGCGTTGGACAATCGACAGGTCGCCGGTCCAATGGGCGTGCGCCTGCATGAGCAGGACGTAATTGCAGTTTTCCTCGACGGGCATGTCGTGTTCGTATGCCGACTCGTCGCGCACTTCATCGCCGACGCCCATGTCATGACCGAGGAACGCCCCGCCGGACGGTTCGTGTTTCGTCTCCATCCGCCGCCACTGGTTCAATTGCATGTCCAGCAGCCGCGGCCAGAGCATGAGGTAGAACAGCGAACAGTTGTATTCATCGTCCAGCGTGGAGTGGTACATGGCGTTGCCCTCCATGACACTGAACCATTCCTTTTCGTCATGGAGCGGGCCGGCTTCACCATCGAGCGAACACCAGTACGTGTTGCTGAGAAATGACTGAAACGTCTGGTTGATCAGGTGACGCTGCGACGCGATGAGCGATGCGGTGTCAAACAGCCGTTCAAACCGGCGCGAGCGCTGAAGACGGTCGTCGCGACAGGTGATCGCATCGTCGATCACTTCATTGATGTTGCTCAACCGCTGGGTATATTTGAACCGCCCGTCGCGCTGCTTGCCGCCTTCGGTGACGCGGAGAATTGGCTCGTCGCAATGCGCGCCCCAGACTAAGCGCCACTTGACGCCGCTGCCTTGATCGGACACTGGCATGTCGTATGTCAAGCCGTGCCCATCGGGGTCC
>JANQKH010000810.1 GCA_028281215.1 Phycisphaeraceae bacterium
CATCATGCAACACTGCGAAGACCCGGAACTCGGCGGCGGCGCCATGAACGCCGGCGCCCTGGCGACGCGGCTCGGCCTGCCCGGTTGGCCCCGCGTCGCCGAAGAACTGATTATCCAGCGCGACATCTTGCTGAACATGAGCCAGAACATCGGCGTGCGCTACCACGTCCAACACATCAGTTCCGGCGGCAGTGTCGACCTGCTTCGCCGCGCCAGGCATGACCTTTTCGGACAAAAATTCATCACCGGTGAAGCGTCGCCGCATCACCTGCTGCTCACCGAAGATAGTTGCGCCACCTACGACACCAATTTCAAAATGAATCCGCCCCTGCGCGGCAAACGCGACGTCGAAGCGCTGCGCCAGGCTATTGCTGACGGGGTGATTACCGTGCTTGCCACCGATCACGCGCCACACACGCGCGAAGAAAAAGAACTCGAATTCACCGCCGCCCCCTACGGCATCCTCGGCCTTGAACCCGCCCTGCCCCTTTACATGCAAGCCCTGCTCGAAACGGAAACCATCGATTGGCCCACCCTGCTCGCCATGATGACCATCAACGGCGCTCGCCTGGTCAACCTTGATACGACCAAAGGCCACCTCACCCCCGGCGAAGCGGATGCCGACGTGACGCTCATCGACCCAAAGGAAACGTGGACAATCGACGTGAATGAGTTCAAAAGCAAAAGCAAGAACTGCCCGTTTGACGGATGGAAAGTCACCGGCCGCGCGGTGGGAACAATTGTGGGCGGAGAAGTCAAGGTGGTGCGGGATAAAGCAAGATCAAAATCCAGCGGCGATCGTGTGCTCATGTCTTAAACTCAGTTCAATGAGAAAACCCAATCAAGTCCGTGCGGACGACAATTCCTGATCATCCGCCAGCATCCACTGGCCGCGCCAAATCGAACTGTCGTCCATTCTTTTCAAGATCGATGGTGTCGGGCGACACACGGGCAAACACCGGTTCGTCACGATCGTGAGAAAGAACGGGCGATGTAATCGTTGCACCAGCCTGGGCAATTCCCTGATAGCACGAAAGGGATAAAGATGAGTCACAAACGCCTGTTTGGAACGTATTATTTAATGGAGAAGGGAAAGAAACGGGCACGGGCCTCACGCAACGAGGCACACGATACGAGGGTGCCTGAATGCCGGTCGGGGACGGGAGACGACGCCCGCCGCTGCGAATGGGCGGAGCCAAAGACACCCGTCCCCGGCAGAGGGTTTTACGCCGAGCAAATCCGAGCAGGGTCACCCCAACTGCCCCGGGGTGACCGCTGAAAGCCCACCCTTCAAGCGTGGGCTTTTTTCGTTGTCCGTTCCACTTGGTGGGTTGCCCATCCCGTACCATGTCCGCAACCAATCGGCGTTCAATTTCAACACAGGATCCGTCATGCGATTGCAAACCATCCTCACTGCACTGCTCCTCGCTTCATGTGGCCTGAATCAAACGGCAACCGCGGCAAAGTCGTCCCATCCCAACATCCTCATCTTCTACGCCGATGACCTCGGGTACGGCGACTTGAGCGGACAAAACGCGTCGTCCAAAATTCCCACGCCCCACCTGGATCGTCTCGCGGATCAAGGCACGCGGTTTACAGATGGTCACTCATCGTCCGGCATCTGCACGCCCAGCCGGTACGCCCTACTGACTGGTCGGCATCATTGGCGGAAGTTTCATGGCATCGTCGGCCCGTTGGGCGGGTCGGTGTTTGACGCCAAGCGGCTGACCATGCCGGAGATGCTCAAAGCGAAGGGCTACACGGCGGCGTGCATCGGCAAGTGGCATCTCGGTTGGAACTGGAATGCGCTGCGCAAAAACGCGAAACAGAAAGGCAATCGGCCGGAGCATTTCGATTGGTCCAAGCGCATTCCGGATGGTCCGCTTGCCCATGGGTTCGATCACTACTTCGGCGACACCGTAATCAACTTTCCACCGTATGCATGGATCGAAGATGACCGAATGGTGCAGGTGCCCGACACGATGATGGACACCAAAAAGTGGAAGAAGATCAAGGAAGGCAATTGGGAATGCCGACCGGGCCCGATGGTGACCGGTTGGGATCCCTACGCCGTGCTGCCGACGCTGACGTGGAAGGGTGTCGAATACATTCAGTCACGCAAAGACAAGGAGGATCCGTTCTTTCTCTTCTTTTCATTCCCCTGCCCGCACGCGCCGATCATTCCGAACGATGCATTTGACGGCAAAAGCAAGGCCGGACCGTACGGTGACTTCGTGGTGCAAACCGATGACACCGTCGGGCAAATGCTCAAAGCACTCGATAACGCCGGCCTCACCGACAACACGATTGTCATTTTCACGGCGGACAACGGCCCGGAACACTACGCCTACGCGCGGGATCAGAAGTTCAACCACTGGTCAGCCAAACCGTTCCGCGGTTTGAAGCGTGACATCTATGAAGGCGGGCATCACGTGCCGTTCATCGTGCGCTGGCCGGGCGTGACCAAACCGGGTTCGACCAGCCATGCTCTGGTTTCGCAGATTGATCTGATGGCGACATTCGCTTCGATCATCGGTTACGACTTACCGAACGATGCCGCCGAGGATTCGCACGACATGCTGCCGCACCTGCGCGGCGAATCCAAAGTCGTCCGCACCACGCACATCCACAACACGTACGCGAAACAATACGCCATCCGCCACGGCGACTGGCTGCTCGTCGACGCGAAGACCGGCTATCGCTCACGCCGAAGTCCCACCTGGGAGAAAAAACATAATTATCCAGCCGATGACAAACAGCCGGTTGAACTTTACAACCTTAAAGACGACATCGGTCAGCGCAAGAACATCGCGGCCGATCACCCCAAGCGCGTTGCGGAACTCAAAGCGCTGCTCAAAAAGATTCAAACCGACGGGCGAAGCCGACCAGTGGGCAAGTGATCCTTCTTCATGAACGACGTCATGTCACAACATGGGGATCACCCGTCCGCTCAGCGCATGCTTGCGGTGCAATCGCCGATCATTCCGGTTGTCGGTGACCTGATCCGCCAACATCCGGGCACGATTTCGCTAGGCCAAGGCGTGGTGCACTACGGCCCGCCGCCCGAGGCAATCGCCGGCATTCAAAAGTTTCTCGCCACGCCGCACCATCACAAATACCAAGCCGTGCAAGGCCTTCCTGAATTGCTGGATGCAATTCGCTCCAAACTCGCACGCGACAATGGCATTGCGATGTGCGATGACCAACGCGTGATTGTCACCGCCGGCGGGAATATGGCGTTTCTAAATGCGGTGACAGCGATCGCAGACCCAGGCGATGAAATCATTGTGCAGCGGCCGTTCTATTTCAATCATGAAATGGCAATCACGATGGTCAACGCCGTGCCCGTCAGTGTCGATACAGACGGGCAGTATCAACTTCGCCCGGATGCCATCGCCGAGGCGATCACCGATCGCACGCGCGCAGTGGTGACGATTTCACCGAACAACCCCACCGGCGCGGTGTACAGCGAGGCGGCATTGCGGCAGGTGAATGAATTGTGTCGCCGGCACGGGATCTATCACATTTGTGACGAAGCGTATGAGTATTTTACCTATCCGCGTGACGGGCAGAGCGAACCCGTGCCCCACTTTGCCGCCGGTTCGATTCCGGGTGCCGATCAACACACGATTTCAATCTTCTCGCTGTCCAAATCGTATGGCTTCGCGAGTTGGCGCATGGGGTACATGGTGATTCCGGAACACCTCGAGACCGCGATCAAGAAGATTCAGGACACGAACCTGATCTGTCCGCCGGTGATCTGCCAGCATGCCGCGGTGGGCGCACTCGAATCGGAAATGCGACAAGACAACGAACGAACAGCGCATCTCCACGCGTTGACCGAGGTGCATCACATGGTTCATCACAAACTGGAACAACTGGGCGATGCCGTCGACGTACCACCGGCGGAGGGCGCGTTTTACTATCTGATGAAGTTGAACACCCGGCAGCATGACATGGCGATCGTGGAACACCTGATCGCCGACCACGGCGTGGCGGTCATTCCCGGGCAAACGTTCGGCATTGACGACGCCTGTTGCCTGCGCATCGCTTACGGCGCTCTGGAAAAAGACACTGTTGCCGAAGGTATCGGCCGACTTGTTCGCGGCCTGAAGGCTATCATTCGGCCTTGACGCCCCACGCATCTAAAACACGCATGCAACTGATCGCCTGCCAACTTGATATTGAGTGGGAAAACAAGCCCGCGAACTACGATAAGGTCCAAGCCTTGCTCGAATGTGCCGATGTGCGACCCGGCGCGCTGATCGTATTGCCCGAAATGTTTGCAACCGGGTTCACGATGAACGTGGCTGCTGCGGACGAAGGCGACATGCGGCCGTCGGAAGCATTTGCCCGCAAGATC
This sequence comes from Phycisphaeraceae bacterium, assembly GCA_028281215.1. Classification (GTDB taxonomy): domain Bacteria; phylum Planctomycetota; class Phycisphaerae; order Phycisphaerales; family Phycisphaeraceae; genus JANQKH01. Next base: position 4,364 of record JANQKH010000810.1, read on the forward strand.
GCCGCGTCTTTTAACGCATGTGTAATCGCCGGCGTGGTGAACACCAATGCCGACGGCAAGGGGCTCAATCAATCTGTTGCGTTCGATCCGCAGGGCGATGAGTTAGTGCGGTATGACAAAATGCAACCGTTTGTGCATGGGCAGGAGGATCGCCACTACGCAACCGGGAACACGCCCAAAGTGTTTTCATGGCAGTCGCACACGATCGCGTCTTACATCTGTTACGACCTGCGGTTTCCCGAGATTTTTCGCCAATGCGTGCGCGAGCATCGGCCGCACGTGATCACCGTGATTGCAAGCTGGCCCGCCGCGCGGGTGGAGCATTGGGTGACGTTGCTCCGCGCGAGGGCGATTGAAAACCAGGCGTACGTGGTCGGCGTGAACCGTTGTGGCAATGATCCATCGTTGGACTATCCCGGCCGATCGGTGATCGTGGACCCGCAAGGAAATGTGCTGGTCGACGCCGGCGATGTTGAGTGCGCCATCTCGGCGGAGACCGACCTCGACGGCTTGTTGACATATCGACAGAAGCTGCCGTTCCTGGATGACATGCGATGAAAACTTGACGGAGGAATCGACGACCACCGCCGCCGATCACTTGGAACCGACGGACTCGCGCAATTCCTGTTCAACGTAAAGGATGCGCTCACAGCTTGGACATTGCACCATCGCTTCGGCGTTGCTCATAAGCGTATTGAACCGCTCGAAGGGGATGCCGATGAAGCAGCCGCCGCAGTTGTATTCCTTGCGACGCCGGTTGGCTTCCTCAACCGGAACCATGGCTTCGCCGTCGTGCGCGTCGGCGACGCGTTCAAACAGCGCCCGTGCGTCGGCGGGAACTTCCGCCGCAGCGGCGTCACGTT
>JANQKH010000818.1 GCA_028281215.1 Phycisphaeraceae bacterium
TGATCGGCGCGGTTGGCGCCATCGGCGGCAAGTTCGACCTCGTGCTCGGCGCCGCGTTATACGGATTCATCATCGCCGTGATTATGGCGTTTTACCTGATGCTGCGTCACCGCGTGTTTAAACGAACGTTTCGTCGGCTGGCCAATGCGGCCCTGATGTCCGCCGGCAGGGTGAAACCGGAAATGAGCAGGGACACGATCTACCTACCGTTCGGCGTGGCGTTCGGACTGGGGGCGATCCTGGCGGGCGTTGAGGTTTTGCTAGGCATCGATGTGCCCTGGTCGCTGTTGTAATGTCGTTTAAGGCTATCATTTAGGATGTTCGATGGATATGATAGGTCATGGCCAGATTCCCTCATCCGCCAGGGATGTCCCCGGAATCACCCTCTGACGCAATGTCAACAAGTAGGGATCCTACATGGCTACGAATCACGCGCTCACCATCGCTTTTGAATCTTGGGTCGGCAACGCCCTGACCAGCGACCTGACCCTTCTAACCGCAGGCATATGTCTGTTGTGCATTTACCTGTTGTTTGTGATGGTGCGCGCGGTGCGCCGACTGGGGCGCGCTGAAAATGAGCCTGCCCAGCAATCACAGACCAATGAAACGCCGGTGGTTGAAAACGAAGCGCCGCGCACGCAACGACCCTCCATCATCGCCGACTCATCCGGCACCACGTCGTTGGAATTGGTGCTGGTATTTCCAATCATTTTGTTTGTGTCGCTGTTGCTCGTGCAATCCATGATGCTGATGGCGGGCAACATGTTTGTGCATCACGCGGCTTACTGGGCGACGCGGCAGGCGATTCTGGAAATCCCCGCCGACTACACCAACACCGGCGGCCTCGAGGCCAACCTCATTTCCAACAATGACAATACCGACAAGTACGAACGCATTCACCTCGTGGCGGCATTGCGGCTGACCCCGGTCGCCGGTCGTGAAGATGCAGGGCTTGGACCGGCGCGCGAAGTCGTCGACGCGGTGCGCGAACACTACGCCTTTTACGACAAAGACGAGCCGGCTTGGATCGACAGCATGCTCGAACCCAAGGTGAATTACGCATTTGAGCACACCGAGATCGAAGTGCTTAACACGCGGATTAATCCCGTTGATCCGCACGATGTCATCTTCGAACGTCTGCCGAGCGACCCATTCAAGTTCGGGGTCCGCGACCCGATTACCGTGCGCATCACGCATCGCTTGAATCTGGGCATTCCCATGGTCAGTCGAATCTTCTCCGACGGTGAACACGGCGGCGAGGGTACCGGCCGATACACCGAGGTATCTGCTCAATACACGCTGACCAACGAAGGCGTGACCGTCCCGCTTCCCGAGAAGCCCCCGATCGATCGCGTCACGCCCAACCTGCCTGAACTGCCGCCGGGCGAGAACGAAAACCTGAACCGCACTGATCCGAACGGCTGACGGTCAATTGCATCGCCCGCAGGACAAAACCCGCCCCCGTGCGTTGAAGCAATGACAACGCCCCAACCCCACATGGACCAAAGGACAGGATGACCGCAACGCCCACCCCGATGCCCGGACAAGGCCTTCGCCCCGGCGACAAGCTCGACAAGTACGAAATCCTCGAGCAGATCGGCGCGGGCGGTTTCTCCGTCGTCTGGAAAGGCTACGACCGCCTGATCAACCAGCACGTCGCGATCAAACAAGTGCTGCTGGATCCCGGTGCTGATCTCGAAGTCGTCCGTGAACGGTTCCGCAATGAAGCCGAGATGCAGAAACGCGTCGCCGCCAGTTGCCCGCACCTGGTGCAGTTGATCGATTTCATTGAAGAGCCGCGTGGCATGTTCATTGTCATGGAGTTCGTTCAGGGCATGAGCCTCGAACAACTGATGGTGAACAACCCGGGCCCGAGGGACCTGCGCATGGCATTGGGTTACGCCGCCGCCGTGGCCGTGGCGCTTGACGCCATTCACAACCAGGGCATCATTCACCGCGATCTCAAACCATCCAACATTCTGATCACGCATGACGGCAACCTGAAGGTGTGCGACTTCGGCCTGGCAACCATGGTGGCGGATCAGGCGACACCGACCGTCGGCACCGTGCGATACATGGCGCCCGAACTGTTGAACGCCGAGAAAGGTGATCCCCGCGCGGACATTTATTCACTGGGCGTCATCCTTTACGAAATGCTCATCGGCCGCACGAACTTCAATGAAGCGTTCAAAGTGGTCTTGCGCGATCAGCGCAATCAATCATTGCGCTGGATGAAGTGGCACACGAACCTTCGCGTCAAAGCGCCATCCATCAAGCAGTTCAACCCCGAGACCCCCGATGCTTTTGTGGAACTGGTCGATCGCATGATGTCCAAGGACGCCGTGCAGCGCATCGCTTCCGCATCGCAATTGATCGAGACGATGCGTCGCCAATTGCAGGCGCCGCAACCCGGAGCGGCGGCGGCCGGTCCCGTATACGACTACGCCGCAGCGGCCACCGGCGGGCAGGGCATGGCGATGGGTGATCAGACCGCCGTGCTCCCGAGAAACCGGAAAATCATCTACATCGTCGCCGCCACAGCCGCCTTCTGGGTCATCGCGGCGCTGGTCTATTTCGGCATACAAAGTTCATCGGAGAACAAGGAGAAATACGCGAAGGAAGTTGCCGTGCTTGACGATTACTTCCGCCTGCGAAAGACCATGATCGAGTTGGAGTTGACGGTTGATCTGGATCGCGTGAAGTGGGATGTGCATGACAACACCGGCAAAGTGGTCGAAACAAAATCGAAGGTCTTTGAAACCGCGCCGACGTGGCCGCAACTCGTCGATGAATGGACGGATTTGGAGTCTGACGTCGCAGCTAAAAAGCTGAACTACCTGCGCGTACCGAACGCCAACAAGTCCGCTTCCAAAATTGATGACGGCATAGCCTGCTACCGCGCCTATGCACGGGGACTAATCGCCCTTCAAGACCGACAACTGGAAGAAGCCCGCACGCACTTTGCCGCGGCGCAAAAACTGGACGTGATCGATACCGATCAGATCGAACGCCAGTTCGGTGAAATCACACGCCTGAGCAGTTACGATGAATCGTTTCTCGTGGTTGAACGTCTGATCAATGAAGGCAAACTGCTCGAAGCGGAGAACGAATACACGCAGTTCATGCGCGATCTGGGCCACCGGCTGACCCCCGCGCAACAGGAGCAGTGGGACCAGTTGGACAACCGAATCAACGCCCGGCGGCAAGCGGCCAAAGTCACGAAGATTCTCGCCAAAGCGCAAGAGTCAGCAAAAACGGATCGTGCCGCCGCGATCGAGCAGTTGGAAGAATGGTTGGCCGACAACAAGGACAATCCCTCACGCGACGTGGAAACCTACCTGACCCAACTGGTCAGCGCCGTGAATTTTGAGTCCACGGTCACCGCGGGCAAGGACGCCGAGGCGGGCGGCGATCTGACCACCGCCATTGAGCAATACCAGAAGGCGATCGCCCTGAACGCCGCCGCCTCGGAGAAGTTGATGTTGCCGTCGCGCATCACCAAACTTCGGGCGCGCATCGCGTACGACGCGGGCAAACTGGCCTTTGAAAACGAAGATTACCCCACGGCTGTGGTGAAACTCCGCGAAGCATTGTCCTACGATCCGGACATCGCCGGCGCCAAGGCTATGCTCGACAAGATTTCCTCCGCCGGCCAAATGGCGACACTTAAAAAGTTAGCCGTCGCCGCCTACCAGAACAGGGAATACGCCAAGTCGATCAACCTCTGGAAACAGTTGCGTGACGAATTTGATTACGACGCCGATGAAGCCGCCTCCGAGATTGCCAAGGCCGAGTTTCAAATTTTGCTCGACCGGATGGAAGCCGCGTGGAGAAGCGGCGACGAAGCCGCCATTCTCGCCGCATGTGACGCCGTCCTGGGGGTGGACTCGACCAACGAACGCGCCGCCCTGCTGAAACTACTGACCAATACGCGGCGTCTGTTCCGCAGTCGCATTGTGGACGCCAAGGATGAATTCAAAAACGGCGACTATGGCGCGTCCAAGCGTCACATTCTCAAGGCCATCCGCATCGCCGAAACCGTCGAAGATTTGACCATTCGCAACGAATTGCTGGACGAAGCGAAGTCGATCCGTGACGAGGTGGAATATGCCGACGCGTATGCCAAAGCCCGCCGCGACTTCGAGCGCGACAACTACGGCGCTGCACTTGGTTGGATCGTCATTGCTCTGGATCACAAGAAGACCGACGAAGCCAGCGCGCTGAAAGTGAAAATCGACGCGGCCAAGAAAAAACAGGAAGCCGAAAATGGATAACCCCTCGATTCGCACATCGTCTAAGCGGTTCTACCACGCGGCTATGCACCGCCGGCGCGGTGTCGTGATGATCCTGACCTTGCTGTCGGTCATCCTTTTGGTCGGCATGGTGATGTTTGTGATCAACCTCGGCCGACAAACCACGCGAAGACAATTCGTGCAGGACGCCGCTGACGCCACCGCCGCCGCGGGTTCGGGCTGGATCGCGCGGTCGATGAACACGATCGCGATGAACAACGTCAACATGGCGCGGGCGCTGGCGCTGATCAACGTGCTCGATGCGATGCCGATGTCCACCGCATTCACCATCGAAGAGCACGAGGAAACGCTAGCCGCAATCGCCCGCCAACGTAGTGCGGGCATTCCGGACCGATGGGTCGCTGAGCAGGTGGCTCAACTCGAAGAAGAAGTGCGCGAAGAGTTGGAGGATGTCCTTCGCCCGATGGACAACTACTTC
>JANQKH010000820.1 GCA_028281215.1 Phycisphaeraceae bacterium
CATGGGTCAGGTTCACAACTAGCGCTGCGTTTGCAGACTGATTGTTTTGGTGAATTGCGAGAAGGGCGGTGCACGCCACAATCAGTCCGAGTTTGGAATTCATCTTAATCTTCATCCTAATGTATTTCACAATCGACCTTCGCCCGGCCACACCGCCGAGTTTATCGGGCACTAATGTAACGCGCCCCCCCCGAGATTTCAAGCTCGAATTGCTTGATGATCATTTAGGCAATCTAGATCCCCTCACCCCACATCCGCCAACTGAGCGCCAGCAACGGGGTTACCGGGGGATCGTGTGTGTGGACCTCAGTCTACGCCTTCAATTCCTCAACCACACCCTCCAACCTCTCCCACAACGCCTTCATGGTCTGTTCAGGTTCCACACCGGCCACCTCTGCGGCTTCCAGAATGATGTTCGTCAGGTAGTCCGGTGCGTCCCTGTGAAGATCACGTAGCGCGATTAAGCCGACGCTGGCCATGAATGATTTGAGTTGTTCGTCAGTCATGGCTCACCCTGCAACCGGAACGGCGGCTACGTTTGCGCGCAGTTTCTGGTCAATGTTCCGCAGCAATTCAATCATGTCACCGCCTTGCTGTTCGTTGATGGGTTTCTTCTTTGGTTGGTTTGCGGGTCTGGCGAGCCGGGAAATGGGTGAGCGTGCGATGTCGAATTCTTCTCCGCGAACGAATCGCGACTTTTCGTCCTTTCGTTTTCCGAATGGGTTATTCAGCAGGTTGAATTGCAACTGTGGAAGTTTGCCCAGCAATTCCCGCCGAAGCGCGCCGCCGGGAGTGGTAACCGCGTTGATTTCATCGCGTAGGCCACGAATCTGAACCCGAACCTGCTCAAACCGTCGTGCCTGTGGTGTTGCTGCACCCGTGATAGCAATCCGATCATCAAGACTGATTCCTAGTTTCCGCGCTGCTGACGCCTTTCTTACCCGCTCCATTTGTTCCTTGAACTTCTTTTGCTGTTCGTCGATTACTTGCTTCTGGCGTTCAATTTCCGCTTGTTCACCGGGTAACACCAAGCCACGCAAAAACTGACCTTGTGCAACGCCGGGAAGTTCACGTAATCCCATAATGAAATCGTCGGTCGCCTTTCGCGTGTGAAACAACTCTCGGATACTGGATTCGATTCCCATCGAAAACGAACTGCCGGGACCAATGAATCGCCCCAAGTCCGACAGGCTGCGCTGTAAGTCGAATCCGGATTCAGCCGCACGATCAATTTGCCGTGTCATGAATTGCTCAATAAGTGGCCCCATTGATCGAATCTCTCCCTTGATCCTGCCAAAATTGATCTTATCCAAACCTTTGAATCCATCGGTTGGCAACTGGTCCAGCTTGTTTACCAATAATGCGCCGGTAGTGGCGGCGTCGGTAAACAACTTGGGAAGTTGCAGCAACGGCACCAGCGAAGACTGCGCGCTGTTCTTTAACTCGTTACCGGTTCGGCGAACAATACCGACCACCGATCGCATGTCGCGCTCCAGCTTTTCGGATGGCGCTTCAACTTCAACCTGCAATTTTGCAACTGTTCCATCAGCCATAATTCACCTCTGGCAATTCAATGCCATGTGTTTCGGTGTTCGCCAGCTTGCCGCAACGCACGCCGTCGAATGCGTGATCCATTGACATTTGAAAGCTATAGACCACATGGGCCAGATTCTTTATGTGTTGCCAGTATTCAGGCAACGTATTGTCTAACCGCTGCTTGGCCTTGTGTAATTCGTCGATGGTGACCAGTTCGCGGTCACGCTCGGACACGCCCGCGTTCGTACACAACGCGACGATGGCTTCCTTGGCCTTGCTCATGTCTGCTGTGCCGTCCATGTCGGACAACACCAACGACTTGTCATTGTGGTACGCCGTCGCCCATTCGCCAGCCAAGTAGATGTAGACTTGATCCCGGCATCGTTCCACGCTGTCTAACGGCGACGGCTTAAACAACATGAACCCACCCGCTACGCCAAGTTCGCCGCCGAACGCTCGCTCGGACAGGCTGATTGACAACGGCGGCATACCGACCAACTGCGCCGCGATGGCGTGGCCCGCTTCGTGCAAGGCGACCATGTGGTCAGGTCTGGTCACTCGTTCACCTCGCCGCGTTCAATGCGGCCTAGTTCTATTACGTCCAGGTCACCTGCGCCAATTTTGCTGGTTACTTGCTGATTCGCGTTGACATGCTGCCATTCCGATTCAATGCGACGGGCGACGGCCCATGACAGTAGGTGTCGTTCGGTTTCGGTTTCAATGTAGTAGCGCTCTCGTGGATACTTGCCTTCCTTGACAATCGTTCCACCATCGCGCGACATACTTTCAAGTCGACGGTTCGCGCGTTCGCGCCTGTCCAGCATTTCGCCGCTGGTGTTCCATGTTTGGCCTACACCGCGAACCACCCGCCACGCTTCTGCGTCTTGCTCGGCGCCACATTCGGCCAGCCGATCCTGTTCGGTCTGTTCCTCTTTCGTGAAAATACCACGGCACAGGATCGGGTATTGCTCTCGCAGTTGCACCAGTTCGCGCCGTGCGTCTGATATCTGCGATTCTTCGGTCTGCACTTCCGCTGCCGCCGCCGTTGCGGCGTAACGCAAACGCGTCGCGGTTTCGCGCGCTTCGGCCAGGTATTCATCGGTTTTACGGTCGTGTTCTTTTAAAGCGGCTTCGCATACTTCCCGCCTGCGACGCGCATCGCTCGGTTTGGCTGCGTGTTCGTCGATCATGTCACGCACCGACAACGCCACGCGGTAATCGCGAACAATGGACGCCAATTCATTGTCGCCAATATCTAGGCTTGCTTTGATCTGCTCGACAATCTCTTTCGGCGTGTTGTCGCTGTCGATGTGTTCACGTAGCAATTCCCATGCTTCGGCGGGGTCAATGCTCGGTGTTAATATGTTTTCAATTGGCACGGGTCGGTTCCTTTTGGGTTAAGGGTGGTGTGTACGTGTCGCGCGGCTTTGCTTTGATTGTCTGCCGTCTCTCTATCCCACGCCCATCAGCATTAATCGCCGTGGCGTTCCGCTTGCGCCGTCCGTCGGCGCTGGCTTAAACGTCGCCATGATGGTTACGCCCTGTTCGCTTCCGGTCCATGACCACGTTGGGTTTAATGCCGCCGCGGTCGTTTGAACCAGATCCCCCGCATACACGCCGACATTGACACCGCTGGACCAGCTCAGGCTTTCCTGAATCGTGAAACCCGAATCCACCGACGGCGCGTTGTGCGAATTGGTGAACTCGTTTGCGGTAACAAACAACGCCCCGTCAAATCCCGGCGTGATGCTGCCCGGCTGGCGGGATGCTGCCTGACTACCAGTGCCGCTTTCTTGGTCGAACGGGTCGGAAGTGGTCAACGCCCCGCTATACGCGAGCACCGCAATACCGGGAAACGAACTGGCCTCGCTGAATGTAAAAGTGTGGTTCGTTCCAACTGTGGCGTTGTAGGCGTAGTGCATTTGGCACTCGCCCGTCCCCCAGTTGTATCGGGTCAGCGCGTTCCATGTGTTTGATTTGCTGTCGCTTACCGTGTTCGTCATCGATACCCCGCCGACGATCATTACCAGCAAGTCCGCGCCGGTCGTGTCCATCGGTGGCGTGGCACCGCCGCCACTGCCGGGGCCGTCAATTAATGAACCAATCAAAGATATGGACATTCGGCGATTCCTCTCGCGGGGTGGTGCGGCTTACTTGCCGCGAATGTTGCGTTTTTGGATTAGGGCCGCTACGTCGTCGTGTGTCGTGCCTAGTGAGCGGGCCACACCGCGACCCTGGAATCACCCGACCGTGGATGCTTCGTGTTGTTCGAGTTGTTCGGCTAGTTCGTTGTATTGAGGGTGCCACTTGCTGGTGCGATTCAACAACGCAAATCCCATCGCGAGTTTGATATCGTCAACCTGATCCCGACCGAACAGACGAACAATGCCGGCACGCCGGATAGGTTCAATGCCGCGTGTCTTGATGGCGTAAACCACCCGATGAATCGACACGTCAAGTTCATCTGCGATTTGACTCGTTGTGAGAAGATCGTCCAACATCGTTAAACCCTTCGCGGCGGTATTGCCTACCAAGTATTCAACGGGGTCACCCTTACAAAGTCCATCCAAGATTTGGATTCTCTGATTCGCGCTCTGATCGCACGGACGCTTCAACCACGAAATGGCATGCACACTGCCGACACACGGTTTTGCGCTCTGAACGCACCACCGCACCGTCCGCGTCGCGCGTTGCCTCGCTGCGCTGTGTCCACAGGCGTGCTGATCCGCACTTCGGACAGGTGGGAATATCGATTAAGACACGTTCTTGTTCCATGGGTCATTTCCTGTCTGGATGGTTCATTGGCAAGTTGTCGTCACATCAGCCGTGTTCGCCCCCTTATCACTTGGTGTCAAGTAAACCCGAACGGTCTGGGTTGAGGGCTCGCTCGATAGTGCGAAAAAAAATCACAAGCCAGGTAGTACCTTTCTGTCCGGAAGTTCACGCGAATGCACGCGTGAATCCCTATTGCATTTAATGTTTCAATCATTTGTTTGTACCTACGCGTGCAATAGAAATCCTCGCGTGAATACGCGTGCATTTCCTCGTTTATTGGCTGCAAATGCGGATACCCTCAAACTCCCTGAACCGATGGCCGGCGAGCTGGCGCTGCTTTGTCTCCACTCCGGGCACGGCTGCCTTAAGGTTCCGCCCGAAGCTGTGGATAGTGCCGGGGTGGTCACGGCCCGTGTGGTCACACCAGTCGCGCCACTTCCGATACAGTTCGTCGGTGCCAACGTTCATTCCCGGTCCGACTTCACATTCGTCACGAACGAACGCTGAGATAGGCGACGACAGTTCTTCAAGTTCCTGCATGGCGTCAGCGCCGCTGTCGGGTTGAATGAACGCGCCGCGGTCCTTGAGTCGCTTCCTCCCCTCGATGGCCCAATTCAGGATTCCCGGCAGTTCAGCGAGCAGTTTGTCCGTGAGGTGTGTGTCCTCTTTTCCATAGAAGGACTGCGTCAGCGTCAGTGTGATGAACCGACTCGCCAGGGCGCCGGAGGTGTCGGCCAAGCGTGGCAACTCATTCGTCAGCACCATGACGCGTGTCGGCAATTGAACCTGCAAGGCGGGTTGGTGCTTGCGGTCGACGCTGATGTGGTCCTCGCCGGAGATTCGCAGCAGGTTCTCAACGATGAGACTTTGGTCCGTCTTGCCTGACAACCTCGCGTCCGACATGACGGCCAGCAACTTGTCCAGCCATGATTGCAGACCAAAGTTGGTGCCGAGGCTGCCCATCGTCGGGCCACACACATTACGCGGCCCAAGGATGGCGTTGAGTATGCGGGCGATTGTTCCCTTACCGCTTCGCTTCGGCCCCACAAGCATGAACATCTTCTGCAACGATGTCCACGGCGTCAGTGTGTACCCGAACCATTCCTGTAGTGTGAAAATACTGGCGGGGTCGTTCGGCCATAACTGGTTGAGGAACGTATGCCACGCAGTGGGTTCGATTGCGAACGGGTCAAACGGCACGGGCAATGCGTTGGTTGTGAACAGGTCCGGCGTTGCCGGCGACAGGTCACAAGTGTCCAGGTCAAGCACACCATTGGCACAGGCAATCACATCGCCGGCAAGCGATTCACCCGGCAGGATGAATGGTTGGTTCAACTCCCGACTGAGCAACACGCGGGTGTCTGTG
>JANQKH010000877.1 GCA_028281215.1 Phycisphaeraceae bacterium
TTCATCCTCCATCCGCCCAAAGGATCCGCCATGCAACACATGCGCGAAGACGTCACCAGCAAGACGTACGACATCTGGGCCAAGATTTACGACAACAGTTTCGGTGCGCTGGTGCGACGCCGTCAACGCCGCGCTGTGGAACAGTTGCAGACCAAACCGGGTGATCGCGTGCTCGACCTTGGCGTCGGCACCGGCCTGACCTTGCGGCACTACAAAGACGACGTCACCGTCGTCGGCATGGACCTTAGCTGGGGCATGCTCAACAAGGCCAAGGTCAAGTGTGACGAGCAAGGCCTCGACCACTGTATGCTCGTGCAGGGCGATGCGATGTTTCCGCCCTTTGCGGACAACAGTTTTGACCACATCGTCATCACGCACGTGATCAGCGTTGTCAGTGATCCGCCCAAACTGCTCCAACTCGCCCAACGATTGGTTAAACCCGGCGGACGCATCGTCATCCTTAATCACTTTCAATCCACCAACCGCATCGTCGGCTGGTTCGAGAAAACGTTGAATCCGATCTTCATTAAGATCGGCTGGAAGAGCGACCTGGCGCTGGAGGATTGCCTCGTCGGCGTCGATCTGGATGTGGAATACGCGTTTAAGATGAGCCTCGTCGACATCTGGCGAATTGTGGTCTTACGTAAACCCAACGCGGGGGAACCGAGATCGTTCGCGCCTCAACTCGACGCCCTGCCGTCGGGCACGCCGGAACTGGCGATGTGAACGTCGCGACCCCGGATCACTTCGCATTCGCCTGCTTCTTTTCGTCTTCCTTGGGCGCGGCGAAGTTGGCGATCGTCTGCCCATTGGTACCGTTCCACACACGCAGCACGCTGTCGAGTCCACCGCCGACGACGATCTTGCCGTCCGGTGTCGCCGCCACGTGATACATGAAGTCGGTGGCGCCGCCGTAGCTGCGGACGTTGCCGCCGTTGTCTCGCACGGTGCGCACCTGCTTGTCGCCGGACGAGGTCACCATCTGATCGGTCACACCGATGTATTCGATGCTGGTGACTTCCTTCTTGTAGTTGCTGATGGTTTTAAGTTGTCCACCGGCAACGAAGTTCCACACTTTGACCACGTTGTCCGCGCCCGCGCTGGCGAGCGTGCGGCCGTTGGCGCGCCAACTGACATCCAACACGTGATGTGTGTGCCCTTCAAACGCGCGCACGAACTTGCCGTCGGCCACCGACCATGTCTTGACGAACTTGTCCGCCCCGCAAGATGCGAGGTACTTGTCGTCATACGAAAATTCGAGGCCGAACACGGTATCGCTGTGGGGGTCTTCCACTTCCCGCGTTTTGCCGGCACTCTCGACGATCCACGATTTGCGGGCGACATTGCCCGACTCGATGTCGAACACCACGATCTGCCCGCTGCGCGAGGGCGAACCGCCGCCCGTTGCCAAGCGTTTGTCATCGTGACTGAACGCTAGCGACAACACCCGGTCGACCAACACGGATTTTTCATCACCAGTGCCGAAGGTGCGCACCAGTTTCCACTCTGGGCTGGTGTTCCACGACACGGCATGTTGATCGGCGGAACCGGTCCACAGCGCGCCGTCGGCGGTGAACCCCGCCTTTCGGACCGCGCCGCCGTGGCCCAACAGTTTGTCGATCGACTGACCGTTGCCGGCCGACCACAGGTTGACGATGCCATCTTCACCGGCGGTCACCACCGTCGTGCTGTCGTTCGAAAACGTCACGGCAAATAGCGGCTTGGCGGGTGCGCCGGCCTGTTGTTTGGCCTTGTTCAACGCGTCATCGGCTGACTTTTTCGCCGCCTGTGCGTCAGCATAAGCCTGCTTCATTGCCGCTAGTTTGCCGTCGGCGCGTTGCTTGCTGTTCATCGCGGCGTTGAGCGCGTTGGCGGCGTTGGACTTGGCGAGTTTGGCGGCGTCGTACGCGGCCTTCGTATCGTTGAACGGTTTCTCTTTTGACTTGGCAGTACTGACTGCCTTGTTTTTGGTATTCGTCGCCGTGCTGAATGCCTTGTCCGCGTCGGCTTTCGCCTTATCCGCAGCCTGCACTTTAGTGTCCACGTCTTTCTTGGTTTTCTCGGCCGCGTCTTTTACCTGGGTGGCTTTTCCGAGCAAAGCCTGCGCGGCGGTGAGTTTTTGTTTCGCGGCGTCGAGTTGTGTCTTCAAGTCGCCCACCTGCTTTTGTGCTGCGGCCAGTTCCTTCTTCTTCGCTTCAACCGCCTGCTTGAGACCTTCATTCTTGTCATTTGGGTTGCTACAATCTCGATAATCGATCCATAAAATGATTACTTTATGAACTGAAAAAAAGAAAAAGCATCTGATCGAAGT
>JANQKH010000904.1 GCA_028281215.1 Phycisphaeraceae bacterium
ACATCGGCGTCGCCGACCCGCGCGCAATTCAGGTCGCCGCCGCCGCGTATGACATCACCCACCGCATCGGCATGCCCGAATGTCAACTCACCCTCGCCGAGGCGGTGATCTACATGGCAACCGCGCCGAAAAGCAACGCGACGGCGACGGCGATCTGGTCCGCCATGAAAGACGTTCGCGCCGGTCGAACTGTGCCCGTGCCCAAACATCTGCGCGACGGGCACTACGCGGGCGCAAAAAAACTTGGCAACAGCGTCGGATATGAGTATGCTCACAATAGTCCGACCGGGTTCGTCGATCAGGACTATCTGGGCGTCGACGTAACGTACTACACGCCGACCGATCGTGGGAACGAACAACGCATCGCCCAGTTCCTTCAATGGATCGACCAGCAACGGTCCGATGAAAAAGAAGAGGCGGAAGAGCAAAGTCGTGCGAAGTAGCGCGCGGGAAGCCTTGGAATGAGCCGATCCGCTCAACGGTTGGTCAGGAAGACCGCCGAACACCGCTCCATGGAAGGCCTGTCATGGTGTTGCAATCTCAAATCGCCCGTCCCCAAACGTTCCGAAAAATCGCCACGCGGTCCCGGCGTCGCCGATCGCGCAAAGGGTTGGTCATGATGATCGCTCTGATGGTGGTGTTGATCGTGTGCATCGCATGGCCGGGCGGCGCTGACTCCACGCAGGGATCCGCGGACGCCAACGACAACAACAACCAGAACGCCGGCCTAACCGCCAACACCCTCGACGGTCCGCCGGCGCCGGTGTTACCGAATACGAACAACACACATGAACGAACCCATGCCAACGCAACCCCCAACCCAACAACCGATGCGAATCGGTCGACGATACAAGCCGGCCTCGGCAGCGTGATTGGCAACACCCATCGCCGCACACCGGGTAACAATACGATACAAGCCCCGCCGTTGGAGCAGCCTTTGAACATTCGCGCCACAACGGATGATTCATCGAATGCGCAGAACACGAAAGCGCCGGCGCCGGTGTTGATCGATCCTACACCGGACCAGCGTCCGTCCGTCGCGCTGAACAAGGGTATTGAAGGCATCAAGGAAATCCTAGCCAGCGTGCGTGCCTATTCGTCAGTCACGCCCGGCGAAGTCGGCGCCATGCTCAAGCAAGGCATGGACCTGATTGGTGACGGCCAATACATCGAAGGCCGGCGCGTGCTCAGCAAACTGCTCTGGCTCCGCGGCAGCGCGCTCGACCATCGCGATGCCGACACTGTTCGCCGAACGCTTGAAAGCGTCAACAAAAGCCTCGTCTTCTCCGATCGCACCTTGCACGATGACCCGCACGCGGAAATCTACGTGGTTCAGGATAGGGAATACCTGTCGACCATCGGCCGACGGTATCACATCACTTACCAGTTGATCGAGCAGATCAATAATGTCAAAGCCACACGTATTCGCGTTGGACAAAAGTTGAAAGTCATCCGAGGCCCGTTCCACGCCGTGGTCACCAAGTCCGCCTACCGCATGGATCTTTATCTTCAGGAAAAAGACGGCTCCATGACCTACGTGCGCAGCTTCCCCGTTGGTGTCGGGAAGGATGATTCCACGCCCATCGGCACCTGGGTCTGCAAACCCGGGGGCAAACTTGAGAACCCAAGCTGGACCCATCCGCACACCAACCGCCACTACAAACGCGACGATCCCAACAACCCCATCGGCGAACACTGGATCGCCCTCCGCGGTACCGACGCCAACACCAAAGGCCTCACCGGTTACGGCATCCACGGCACCGTCGAACCCGAATCCATCGGCAAACAGGCGTCGCTGGGTTGTATTCGGATGTTGAAGAACGACGTGGCATTGGTTTACAAACTGCTCGTCGACGGCAAAAGCACGGTGCATATTCAGCCGTGATCGTGTGCCGTTTGTCAGTGTCCGAAGCCAATCAGTCCGTTTCCTTGATGCGGTACAGATACTTATCGCTTCGGAGGATCAAGCCGTCGTGCACGATCGCGGGTGTTCCGTCAAAGCAGGAATCATCATTTGCGATCTTGTTTTGCGCCAGCAGTTTGTACGTCGCTGTCGCCGCGAAGACGTAGGTGCCGCTTTCGCGTGAAACGCAATACACCTTTCCGTCAGCGATAACGGGCGCGGCGTAGAAGTAGCCCTTTGAATGGATTCGCTCACGATAGAGAGGGTTGCCGGTGTCCACATCGAGACACGAAAAGACACCGCCGCCGGCATAGTAAAGTCGCCCTTCGTGGTAGACAGGTGTGCCGAAATAAGGGCCGCCTCTTGCGGTCCAGATTTCTTTTCCAGTTGCATCCATCGCAGTGAAATGCGCCTGGCTATTGAGCGAAATGATTTTGTCACCAGCGACCATGATGGACGTATGGCTCGGCCCGAGTCGTGCGCCTGTTTCCCATAACGTTTTCCCGTCGGCAGGGTTCAGTTCCTTCAGTGCTCCGCCGTGGGAACTGCGCGTCAACACGGTGGTTTTGCCGTTGCGGGTGCGGGTGGTTGGGGTGGCGTATTCGCCGTGGCGTCCGATTTGCCATGCAATCTGACCATCCGATGTGTTGATGCCATAAAATCGGCTGCCTTCGTTCGCGGCGTTCATGATCAACTTGTCGCCGACTAGAATCGGTGACGCCGCCGACCCGGTGCGGCCGTGCCCTTGTCCGCACGATTGGGTCCAGCGAAGTTCGCCTTCATGCGTGTAGGCAAACAGTCCGTCCGGTCCAAAGTAGGCGTACACACCGTTGGCGTCACACGCAGGGGTGTTCGATGCGAAGCCGTGCCCGCGCACCTGCCAGTAACCGTCGGCCAGGTCCATCTTCCGATCATAGTGTTCGGCGGTATCACTCTTCTGCCATTTGATCTTTCCGGTTTGGAGGTCGATGCAGAGCAAATGTCGTTTAAACGTGCCTACTAGTTTTTTCTGGTTGTGTTCCTTGGGCCAGTCGAAACCGGTGAAACAGGTGACGTAGACGTGATTCTTCCAGACGACCGGCGATGACAGGCCTGGCCCCGGCAATGCTGTTCGCCATGCGATGTTTTTTTCAGCGCTCCATTGTGTGGGGATATTTGTCGCTGACGAAACAGCCGTGCCATTCGGGCCTCGATAGCGCGACCACTGGTTGGGATCTGCGGAAACAGACAAACTGGCGAATATGAAGGCGGCCGACAAGGCAATGTTTGAGGCGAGGTTTTTCATGGTTGTGCCGAATGCGCGTGTGGAGGGAATGAGTCAATTGGACGCTTCGATGCAGTAGAGCGTTGTTCGACTACGAAGCAGGAGTCGGTTTTTACTAACGGATGGTGATGCGATCCATGGCCCTTCGTCGCCTTCGATGGTGTTGTAAGCAATGACCTTGAAATCGGGGCTCGCCGCCAGCACGTGTGCGCCCCTGAATTGCGAGACGTAGTAAAGCTTTCCGTCGGCGACGATGGGTGATGCGTAGTGGCGATGGACGCGCGGTTCCAGGCGTTGTTTGTATTTGATCTCGCCGGTCTTGGCGTCCACACAAACTGCAATGCCGCCGTTGTCGACCGCCCAGTAGAAGTGTCCTTTGTAATACACCGGCGTGCCGGAGGAAGTGCCCGGCTTGGCGGTCCATAACACCTGGTTGGCCGCGGTTATGCCCGGGCCGCCCGCGCGGAAGCCGGTCATCTCCTCACTCTTGCCGATGCAGATGATGCCATCGCCGTAAGCGGGAGACGCGCAGTAACTCGGCACTTTTATCTTCCAAAGTTCGGATCCGTTGGTCGGGTCATACGCGATGCCCGGCACAACCAGGAGTTGGTCGCGGCCGCGCGCATTGATGATGATTGGTGAAGGAAACCCGATGTAGTGCTTGGCTTTCCATTTGATTTCGCCGGTGGATTTGTCCAGCGCGTGAAAGGCAAAGCTTTCGCTAATGGAAGGAACGATGACCAGGTCGCCATGCAGCAGGGGTGAGGCAGTGCTTCCCGAGCCGTTCGATCCTGTCCCGCATGAACGTTGCCAGATCAGTTCGCCTTTATGGTCATACTTGGCGGCTCCGCTTGCGCCGTAAAACACATAAACACCTGTATCGTCCACCGTCGGGGTGTTCGTGGCGTATCCGTGGTTTTTCAGGTGGCTCGTGAATGCGTGTTCATGCCCGTTCGCTTTCATCGCCTTTTGCCAAATAATTTG
>JANQKH010000003.1 GCA_028281215.1 Phycisphaeraceae bacterium
TGGTTCGCGCGTCACCAACGTCGAAGTGATCGAAAACAGTCTGCTGGAATGCCGCGGCTTGCTCTACGCGTACGACGCTCTGTATGTGAACGCGAACAACTCCAAAGGGTTTTACCGGTTGCGCGACACCGACGGTAATGGCACGTTCGATGAAAAGAAACTGCTGCTTAAGACCGAAGGGGGTGTCGGGCATGGCCGCAACCATGTTGTGCTCGGACCGGATGACATGATTTACCTCGTGCACGGCAATAACGTGAAACTACCGGATAACCTTGCCGCGACTTCACCCTATCAATACTTCGGTGAAGACCAGTTGATCAAAAACCCGTGGGACAACGCGTGGTCCGGCGGCAACCTCGCCGCGCCGGGCGGACACATTCTGCGAACGGACAAAGACGGCACGAAGTTTGAACTTTTCGCCGGCGGGTTCCGAAACGAAATGGATATCGCCTTCAACGAGGACGGCGAAATGTTCACCTACGACGCCGATCTTGAATGGGACGTCGGCCTGCCTTGGTATCGTCCGACGCGCGTGAACCATGTGATCCCCGGCGGGGAATATGGCTGGCGGCGCGGCACGGGCAAGTGCCCGCCTTACTACCCCGACACGCTGCCCGCCGTGGTGGATACCGGTTTGGGTTCGCCGACGGGCATGGAATTTGGCACGAAAAGCAAGTTCCCCGCGCGGCTGCGTAAAGCGTTGTTCATCTGTGATTGGGCGTACGGCCGCATTCTTGTTGTGCACTTGACGCCGACCGGGTCGACCTACACGGGCAGTTTTGAAACCTTCGCGCAGGGGCGGCCGCTGAATGTGACGGACATCAAGTTCGGTCCCGATGGCGCGCTCTACTTGGTGACCGGTGGTCGGCAAACGCAATCCGGTTTGTATCGCATTTCATACGTTGGCGAGCACAAACCGGAGGCGAAGGTGGACGGCTTCGATGAAGTCGCGTTTGAAGCCGAGGCCGCGCGCATGCTTCGGCAGATCAGTGAGTCGAATCAAAAACGTTTGGCCGACAAACCGCAACAGGCGATTGGTGCGCTGTTCACACAGATGGCGTCGGATGATCGCTTCGGCCGATTCGCGGCGCGGGTGGCGCTGGAGCATCAGAGCGTGCATCTCTGGTCGCAACGGGCGCTGTCGGAAAAGAACCCGCGCGCGGCGCTGCACGCCTTGCTCGCCCTTGTGCGCGTCGGCGACGCCAACCAGAAAGTGTCCGCGATTAGCAACCTCGCGCAGTTCGACCTCGACAAAATGAGCGAACAGGATCTGCTTGTCGCCTTGCGCGCCTTCGCCGTCGGCTTCGCCCGGCTTGGCAAACTCGACACCACGAGTGCCGTCACCATTCGCAGCAAACTCGAACCGCTCTATCCGCATACATCGTGGCGTGTGAACCATGAGTTGTGTGAACTGTTAACCGTGCTCGGTTCGACCAAACTGCGGCAGCGCACGTTTGACCTGTTGGCGAAAACGAATGAGCCGGCGGACTTCATGCACTACCTGATTACCGTGCGCTACCAGGCCAAGGGTTGGACGTTGGATGATCTGTCGACCTATTTCAAACACCTGAATCGCGCGACTTACGCCCATCGCGGCAGTTACTACCAGCGTTCGGTCAAGTCGTTGCGCGCTGAGTTCGACAAGAAGCTGCCGCCCCAGGTCAAGCAGCAACTTGGCGCGGTCATGCGTGAACCCGCGCCGCCCAGCGATGCGATCCCTGAAAAGGTGGAGGCGCCCAGGTTCGTACGCGATTGGAAAATGAATGACCTGACAGGCGATTTGGATAAGGCCTCGAAAGGCCGATCGTTTGATGCCGGCCGCCGCGCGTTCATCGCCGCACGCTGTGTGCAATGCCATCAGTTCGGCAACTTATCGCCCCGCGTCACCGTCGGGCCGGATCTGACCGGCGTCGCGTCGCGCTTCAGCCGTAAGGACTTGCTCGAATCCATCATCAATCCCTCAAAAGCGATCGGCGACAAGTACCGGCAGTCAAAAGTTACCTTGAAAGACGGCGACATCGTCGTGGGTACCATCGTCGGCGGCGATGGGCAAACCCTTGTGCTGCAACCCAACCCGCTTGCCGATGAAACCGTGACGGTGAAGAAAGCGGATATCGCGAGCAACGAGTTCGCCGCGACGTCGAGCATGCCGACGGCTTTGTTGAGCGTACTCACCCGTGAACAGATTCTCGATCTGTTGGCGTTTCTGGAGTCGTCGGGCAATCGGCATCACGCCGCATTTGATCGATAAGGCACCGTGGAAGTAAAGGCAAAAATGACCCCCGCCGTCGGGGCAGTACGTGCGGGGGTCGGTCAGGGGCAATCGGGAGCCGCAACGGCTGGTTCATTGGAGGAAGATAATGAGATCCAATGAAGAACTTCCTCTCGACGGGTTGTCGATCCTCCGCCACCGTCGTGGTGCGTCGCGTGGACGCTTGCAATGTCTCCAAATCATGGAGCCGCTGCGTTCCCGTATGTCTACTGGATATAGTGCAATAACCCGGCTTCAGGTTTTGCGGATTTGACTGAGATCTCGGGTGGCAATTCCTGACATGGTGATCGCCCTTGCGATTAAGATGGTCAACCATCCATTCGCATTCGTTTTTTCGATGAAGGATCGATCATGATCAAATGTATGGTGACCGTCGGTGCTGCTGTTGTCCTTTTGTTGCCTTCTATGGCGGTTGCATTGAAGGTTGAGATTCATGCAGGCAAGACCGATCGCATGGACACGCCGGTGCGTATCGTCCTGCCGGAAAAGGTTCAAGCTGCGCATTTCCGCGTCGGCGATGCGTTGCTTGTAGCTGAGACCTTCGGCCAAATGAAACTCCTTCACGTGGTGGTCAGCATCAAAGCCGGGCAGACCTTGAAACTCGAACTGCATCCCGTGGACAGGGTGTCACGACAATCGCGCATGCAATGCGTCGCGAACGACCAGCACATCACCCTCGCGCAGGGTGACCGCCGCGTGTTGCAATACAACCGCGTGGTGGTTTCGCCGCCGAAAGGCGCCAAGCCGACGCATGCGCGCAGTGGGTTTGTTCATCCGGTGTTTACGCCGAACGGGCGGACCGTCACCAACGCGTTCCCTCAGAAACATTGGCATCACTACGGCCTATGGTTTCCTTGGCGCAAGACGGAGTTTGAAGGCAACGAGGTCAACTTCTGGGAGACTGGAGGCGGGCAGGCGACGATTCGCTTCGCCAAACTGCTCGGGCACGGGCAGGATCATCACGCCGCTTGGTTTCACGTCGCGCACGAACATGTGGTTCTGAAACGAAAGGGCGGCCCCAAAGCGGCGCTGAATGAAACCTGGCGCGTGCGCGCTTACGCGCACAAGTCGATCAACCTGTTTGATATTGAGAGCGATCAGATCACCGCCGGCAACCTGCCTTTGACGATCAAGAAGTATTACTACGGCGGGTTTGGCATGCGCGGCAGCAAACATTGGGAAGGTGACGCGGTTGCGTTTCTCACCAGCGAAGGCAAAACGCGCAAGGACGGTAACTTCACCGCCGCGAAGTGGACCAGCATGTCCGGTCAACTGGCCGGCAAGCCGGCGGGCATCGCCATCCTCTGCCATCCGGACAATTTCCGCTTCCCGCAGAAGACCCGGCTGCATCCGAAAGAGCCGTTTTTCTGCTACGTGCCGGGCATGGACAAGCCGTTCACTATCAAACCCGGCGACACGTTTGCGTCGCGCTATCGCTTCGTTGTTCACGATGGCGAAGTCAATGCTAAGCTGATTGAACGACTCTGGCAGGACTATGCCAACCCGCCGAAAGTGGTCGTTAAGCCCTGAATGTAGGTCACGCGGCAGGCAATTCGGTATGATGGTGTCGGCAGGGATCGCCGCGTTGTCTGATTGAGTCGGCGCCGATCGGCGGGGTCGTCGGCTCGATGGTGAACACACTACCGCGCATTACATTTTTCGCCCATGACTCTGTCGGATTCAGCCATTCAACCCACTGATGCGATCGACCGCAAGACCTTGCTCGCGCTGGTCGAGGCCAGTCGATTGGTCAATCACGATCTGAACCTCAACGAGGTGCTGAACCAGGTCGCGCACCAGGCGGCGACGGTCATCGGCGCGGAAGGCGCCAGTGTGTTGCTCTTCGACGAAGACCGTGACGAACTGGTTTTTCAAACGGCGATCGGCCCCGTCGGCAACCAGTTGCAGGGCGAACGCATCAAGGCGGACCAGGGGATCGCCGGGCAGGTCGCGCGCACCGGCAGACCGGTCCGTGTCGATGACGTACGGCAGAATCAGAATTTCTTCCCGGGCATCGATGCCAAGACCAACGTGCAGACGCGCGGCATGCTTGCCTGCCCGTTGATCGACCGCGGTAAGGTGCTCGGTGTCGTCGAAGTCATCAACGCGATCGACCGCGATCACTTCGGCGATCAGGATCTCGAACTGCTTCAGGTGTTCGCCAACCTCGTCGCGGCGTCGACGCGCAATGCGCAGACGCTCGATCAGGTCAGCCGGCAGAACCGCGGTTTCCGCGAAGCGATGCCCGCGCCGATGATCATCGGACAGTCGAAACCAATCAAGCGGGTGTTGGAACTGTGCCGAAAGGTCGCACCGTCGAAAGCGACGGTGTTGATCACCGGCGAAACGGGCGCCGGCAAGGAACTGGTCGCTCGATGCGTACACGACTGGTCGGAGCGCGCCGATAAACCGTTCATCGCGTTGAACTGCGCCGCGCTGACCGAAACGTTGTTGGAGAGCGAACTGTTCGGCCACGAGAAAGGTGCGTTTACCGGTGCGGTCGAGCGCAAACTTGGCCGGTTCGAGTTGGCGGACGGCGGCACGTTGTTCCTCGACGAATTGGGCGAAATGAACGCCGCCACGCAAGTCAAATTGTTGCGCGTGTTGCAGGAACAGCAATACGTCCGCGTCGGCGGCACGCAAACGTTGGTGTGTGATGTGCGCATCGTCGCGGCTACCAACCGCGATCTGATGGAAGAGGTCAAGGAGGGTCATTTCAGGGAAGATTTGTACTACCGGATCAACGTGTTTCCGATTCACGTGCCGCCGCTGCGCGAACGCGTTGAAGATCTACCGTTGCTGGTCGATCATTTCATCAAGGCGGTGATACCCAGCCTGGGTGTCAAGCCGCCGAAGATCGCCGACGATGCGATGGCGGCGATGATGCAGTACGGTTGGCCGGGCAACATTCGTGAACTGCGCAACGTGATCGAACGCAGCACGCTGCTCGCCGGCGACGCCATCACAGTGGACGACCTGCCGCCGGAGGTGGCGCGCAACCGTTCCGCCGCGCCGGCCGAAGCGGTGTTGCCATCGGAGTCGAAACTCGCTGGTCACGAACGGGCGCTGATTCTCCAAGCCCTCAACGATGCCGGTTGGAACCAGAGCGAAGCCGCCCGGCAACTCGGCGTCAGCCGCGACCACCTGCGATACCGAATCAAAAAGTATGGCCTGTCGAAGCCATAGTTTCCGTTGCACATTTCAGTGGGAAATTGGGAAAATGCCCCAGTTAATGGGGTTAAAATCGGGGCATTTGCCCCATTTTACGGATCATGTCGTTCCCTGTTCATTATCGGAATTTGATTTAAGTTCTTTTTAAGGAAATGTTTACGCTGTTTTGCCGTCGATGTGGCATGTCGCGTGCATCTATAACAGGCGAAGAGCAAGCCACAGCGGGGAAAAGATCAGGTGTGGGAAGCTGATCTTGGAGGAGAGGGGAAGGCCCGGCGCCCGTGTCCGTCCCCACACGGCCGCCAAGGGGCGGAAGGTGAGGACCCCTCGGGGCAACGAGGGTGGCGTGGGGTGAAAGAGTCTCAGGGTGCAGGGCCGCGGGTCGTGAGGGCGCCGCATAGGGAGAGCAGCCCCTCACGAACCCCCAGGCTCCCCCGCCTGACCTTGAGACGATCGCGGCGCGAGTTGGGCGTCACGCCGACGACGAACAGCACAATCTGCCCGACAGAGGAGTCCCGGGTTCCTTCCCGACAGGGCCTGGGCTCCTTTTTTCTTCCTCAAAGATGTGATTTGTCTGGGATATCAGAGTGGGACAGGCATCTCGCCCGTCAATGGGTATGGATGACAGGCTAGACGCCTGCCCCACCTGATCGATAGATTCTCTTCAAGCCATGAATGGGTGAACCTTCACCCATCCCGCGCCGCCAACCGCACCAGATGATCCACCAACTTCGGCATCGGCATGCCCGCTTGATTCGCCGCCATTGGCAGCAGCGAATGATCGGTGAAACCGGGGATGGTGTTCACTTCAAGAATCCAAGGCCGATGGTTTTCATCGACGATGAAATCGACGCGCGCCATGTGTCGGCACTCCAGTTCACGAAAGGTTTCCACCGCCAGCACACCAAGCCCTTCCACTTCGCGCGGTTCAAGGCCCATCGCTTCGTGATCGAAGATGTATTGCGTGTCGTTGCGTTTGTATTTCGCGTCGTAGTCGTAGAACGCGGTGGCGGGCTTGATGTAGATCGGCGGCAGCGCGAATGGTTCGCCGCCGTCAAGTGATTCAAGCACGCCAACGGTGATTTCCACACCGCCGCTGAATCGTTCCACGAGCAAACTTTCCTGCCGTGTGAAAAGGTCCGCCAGTGCCTTATCGACAGTCGCCTGATCCTTGCAGATCGCCAGGTCGATGCTGCTGCCTTCGAACGGCGCTTTGAGGACCAGCGGCGGATCGATGGTCGGTTGTTCGCCGCGATGGATCAACTCAAACGGCAGCGTGGGTAAAGACGCGTCAAACAGCCGCGCCTTGGAAAGATATTTGTCCATGCAGAGCGTTGCCGACTCGGCTTGGCATCCGACATAAGCCAGTCCGCGCTCGTCAAGCACGGTTTGCACGCCGCCGCCTTCACCCCATCGACCATGCAACGCGGGGAACACGACGCGGCCTTCCCAGTTTTGGAATTCATTCAGCGCCGACAGGTCATCCGGGCTGATGTCTCGCTGCAACACCTCGTGGCCGGCTAGCTTCAACGCATCGGTCACCGCCTTGCCGGAGATGAGGCTCACCTCGCGTTCGCGGTCGGGTCCGCCGGCGAGCACCATGACTTTCAATACTTGTTCCGTCATGGTGGGATCATCACCGATGTTCGATTCGCAGGTCAAGGTAGGCATGTCATCCCGCCGCGGGTTGAGGGTTGAAGATGGGGTCGTCCACGCCGGCGACGGCGAACATCCTTCGTCGTCGTCGGCAACCGTCACAGGCGCCACAATGTGCGTCCACGGGCAGGTCACACGACCAGGACGCCTCCCACGGCGCGCCGAGGTTCACGCCCAGTTCGATCATCTGCTGGTTGGTCAGTTCGACCATCGGCGTCTGAATCGAGGGCGCCGCCGCGCCCGCCAGTTCCGCCAGTTGGCTGACCAGAATCGTGATCTCCGTCGCCCGGCTGATCGTGTCCAGATCGCAGTCGCATTGCAGCGGCCAAACGAGGGTGTCAATGTCATGCGCTGCCGCCAGGTTCACCGCAGCGAATAGCGAATGCACCGCCGGCAGCATGTCGTTGGTTGAACCGTCGTGATGCGGCAGGTCAACGATCTGCGATGCGCGAAAAACCTCTGCTTGCTGCTCGATGGCGCGACGTGCGCCGCGCGTGTTTCCCCCATGTGAATACTCGTCGGTAACTTCATTGGAAAGGGGACTAAACAGGATCAACGTGCCGCGATTGACGTGCGAGCAGACCGATGCGGTCGCGACCAGCGACGCCGGGTCGCCGAGGTTGAGAATGCCGGTGGCGCCTTCGTACATACCACCTTCATCGGCTTGTCCGTGACGATCGGAACAAAACCGAAGCCGCCGGCTGCACGCCGTTCATCGGGTCAGCTTCCATTCATCCTTGCTGACAGTCAATCCGGTGTGCCCGTCGTAGCGGTCGTAGACACGGTGCATCTGGTTGATGCTGTCAAAGTAGCCGACAATGAACGCCGCACTGAACGACTGACCGGCTTTGATCGGCTTACCGCCGAACTCCTGAATCATGCACACGTATCCGCGCTGGTGGCACCACGCTTCGTGAACCACGCTCGGCTCAAGCGTCATACCCGCCAGCCACGGACCTTCGCGGCCGGTTTTCGGGTCACGCAGTTTGTACGCGCGGATAAATCGCTTGGGCAGGGCGGTGCGACGACGCTTGAGCCGGTCACGCCGGTAGTTGAACCGTTCGTCCGGCGCAAAATCTTTTTTGAAGTGTTGTGACGCGATCACGCCGCCGGGGAACACCGCCGGGCCGTTGGTTTTGTTGAGATAGCTCAGGTAAATGTGTGAGAACGTGTCGCCGTTTTTGTGTTTGATGTGGCCGGGCATGTCGATGCGCAGGAACATCGCGTCGCTGTCGTTGACCGCATCGGTGCGGTCGCTCGAGATGAAGTAACGCTTGCCTTTGGGAAAGACGAGGTGTTGTGTCCACGTTGAACCGGGTTTGTGTCCCGGCGCGGCCAGCGTGTATTTGAATTGTTGCGTGACTGCAACGAAATCCTTGCCTTCGATCACCTTTGGTTGGAGCTTTTTCGCTTTCGTGCAGATTTGCGGTCCTTCGATCGATCGCTTTTGTTGCTTGCCGTGGTAGCTGTTGCCGTACTTGTAAACCATGTGGTCCGGCAACTGGTCGCGGTACGCTTCATCCGTGCCCGGCTCCATGATCCAGTCGACGATGTCCAGCCCGAAGCCGGCGTCGCGGAAGCCGGTTTTCTTGTCGAGGAATGAGCCGGCCTTCGTGCCGGTGACGTAGCCTTCTTTCCGGATGGACACGTCGATGTCGAGCGACTTGATGTGGATCTCAGTTTCGGTTTCCTCGACGAGAAAGTCGGCGTGGGTTTGGCAAACGGTAAGCAGAAGGATGATGACGGGAGAGGTGATCCGCAGCATGATGATTTGCTCCGTATTCCCGGTTGTTGACAAAGTTTACCTGGTGCCACTGGCAGTTCATCTGCCAGTGCAAAGACCGTTGCGCTTTCACACTGGCAGACGAGCTGCCAGTGGCACGACGGACATGCAGTGATAGGCAGTGCCCACGCTGCAACCGGGCACGCCGCCAAGCCTTTTCTGTCAAAGCCGCCAATTCACTTCTTCGGCTTATCCACCGTTTCCCAGATGCGGCCTTCCTTCTGCACCGCTTCGTATTTCTTCGTGAGCATCGCGGCGTATTTCTTGAGGCGGTCGGGTTCGAGCTTCGCCAGGTTTTTTTGTTCGCCTAAGTCTTCGCGCAGATTGTAAAGTTCGAAGTTGGTCAGCTTGCAGGTTTTGATGTGCTTTTGATCGCCGCGTCGCACGCTGCCGCCGGGGCCGAGGTTGGGGCCGTCCCAGTGGCCGAGGATCATGTAATCACCAATGCGCATGGCGGTTTTGGGTTGCTCAAACGCGCGGAAATAGTGCCAATACAGCGGCGACTGTCGCTTCACCGGTTTGCCTTGAAAAATGCTGGTGAAACTCGCGCCGTCCAACGCGCGGTCGCTGGGCGCCTCAACGCCGGCCAGCTCACAAAACGTCGGCAACAGGTCCACGCTGCACACCGGTTCGCTTACGTCTTTGCCGGCGGCGGTGCGACCGGGAAACCGCAGAATACCCGGCACGCGGATGCCGCCTTCGTAAAGCCAAAGTTTCATGCCGCGCAGCGGGCCGGCAGTGCCGTGCGAACGCCACGCGTTCCCGTAGCGGTTGAGTGTTTCCGGCCCGTTGTCGCTGGTGAAAAAGACGAGCGTGTTGTCGGCAAGCCCCTGGTCATCGAGCGCTTTGATCAACTTGCCGACGGCGGCGTCCATGTTTTCCACGTTGGCGTAGTAGATTGCTTCGCCGCGCTTCGTGGCACCCTTGTTTTCATAATACTTGATCATGTCGGCAGGCGAAGCGCATGGTTCGTGCGGTTCATGAAAACAGACGAACGAGAAGAACGGCTTCGATTTGTCGCGTTTGTTCGCCATCCAATCAATCGCTTCATCGGCGACGAGTTGACATGAAAAGCCGTTGAGCCGGCCGACGGATTTGCCGTTGCGGACGAAATTGCGCGGGTTGGCATGCGTGGGCGACGCGTTGTTCTGCGTGGCGAACCAATAGTTGAAGCCGTGGTCGTCCGGTTGCGGTTGGGCATCAGAGTTGAATTTGCCGTTGCAATGCCACTTGCCGAACAGGCCTGTGTCGTAACCGCCTTGTTTTAATAGCGTGGCGATGGTGATTTCATCCGTGCTCATGTGCATCGGATGGTTGCCGGGGATCCAGTCGTACACACCGACGCGGCTGGGTGTGCGACCGGTGAGCAGACCCACGCGCGACGGCGAACAGACCGGCGCGGCAGAATAGCAATCGGTCAGCCGAAAGCCCTGTTTGGCGAGTTTATCCAGGTGCGGCGTGCGGATTATCTTGTTGCCGTTGAACCCAACATCGCCCCAGCCGAGGTCGTCGCAGAGGATGACGAGGAAGTTCGGCCCCGCATCTTTCTTAGCCGCCGCTTGGGACGGAACAACAAAAAGCAACGACGTTGCAACAATTAGAAGCAGATTCTGCATCCTGTACCTCCAATGATCTGCTGATTTGGCGAAGTGGCGATTGGGTGATTGATCGAGCGCGAAATCAAAGTGATCCCCCAATCGCCAAATTGCTCAATCACCCAATCCATTAGTTCAACTTCCCAAGCTTCCTGAACCGCGCGAACCGTTCTTTGACCAGTTCATCCACGTCTTTCTTCGCCAGTTCGCGCAGGGAGCGGGTGACCCATTTTTCAACGCCGTCGGCCGCGGCGACCGGATCACGCTGCGCGCCGCCGAGCGGTTCGTCGATGATCGCGTCGATGATTTCGTTTTTGAGATTGTCGTTGGCAGTGAGTTTCAAGGCGTCGGCCGCTTTTGCCGCTTCGGCGCCGGTCTTCCAGAGAATCGCCGCACAGCCTTCCGGGCTGATCACGGAGTACCAGGCGTACTGC
>JANQKH010000008.1 GCA_028281215.1 Phycisphaeraceae bacterium
CAGCACGGTGACCTTCACGCTCTCGGCCAACGTCGAGAATCTGAACCTCAAAGGCGCCCGCATGGACGAGATCGGTACGCCTTACTGTTTCACCGTGGATGGTGACACGCTCACGGATCAGACGGTCACAGTCCGCCACCGCGACGATGCTTCGCAGGAACGGATCCCGATCGACAAAGTTGAGGCGTTTTTGCGTGAGAAGATTGGATCATGTTGAAGGAACACAACCCACACCGCCCATCAAAAAACCCGGCACATGGCCGGGGTTTTGTTGTATTGAAATGTGTGTTCACGCTTTCACGTCGATCTTCACGCCGCGTGTCGGCGACGACGGGCGAGGCCGGCCAAACCTATCAGGCCGAGCAGTGCGGTCGCCGGTTCCGGGATGACGACGAGTTCACGCCCGGTGATGGCCACGCGATCCAGGAAGAAGTCTTCGACGTTCGACGTGCCTTGAATGCGCAGGTCGAACACCGAATTCTCCAATGAGCCGAGGAAGGTGGTTTCGTTCAGTGACGTGAAGTCATCGTTCTCGGTCACGATCGCAACGAAGCCGTTGCCGTCGTCGACCAGGATGCTGAAAATATCATCGCCTTCGAGGGTGTCATCTTCAGAGGCTTCGATCTCCAATCGAAGATCGAAGAATCCGGTGGCGTCGATGGTGCGGGTGATGCTGCGCGTATCGAAGTCATTGCCGTCCACGTTCAGTCCGTCACTGCCGAGCACGACCTGTCCGTTGCCGTCAGGGAAGATATCGCCGGGGTTGCCGGTGTTGCTGAGTGATTCGGTCCAGCCGTTGGCATCCGGGTCGAGGTCGAAGTTGTCTTCAAAAATCGCCGCGAGCGGTTTGACTTCAGCGCCGGTGCCGGTCAGTCCAAGCACGAGGCTGGGGTCACCGCCGCTCGTTTCGACGCGCACGCCGATAAGGGAAGTCACACCGAGGTCGGAAAGATCGATGCCGCCGGCGATCATGTCCTGCGTGAGATCTTCTGATGCATTTCGTCGAACGCGCAGGTTCTGGCCGGTGTCGACCATTTGCGTGTTCTGGGCAAAGTTGAATGAACTGCCGCCGAACACGGGCGCTGCCGCCGTGCCGCCGATGATCGCTGTCACGGTGTACCCATCGGTCTGGCTGGCGAAGCCAAGATCCGTGATCACGATGTCGGGCAATGCGCCGTTGCTGTTGTCCAACACGGTTGAAAAGATGAAGTTGCCGTCGACGCTGTTGGCTTTGCCGCTGGCGACGTCAAGGTCGGTGAAGACCAGATTGGCGCTGCCGGGAATGGCAGCCGGGTTGTTTCGGCCGATGAAAATCCCGCTGTTGTTGGTGAGACTCGCATCCACAACCGGCGCGATTGTGCCTTCATTGATATCAAACAAACGGTCGCCGACGACGATATGCGTCACGTTGGCGACGTTGTCATGCGTGTTGCCCAGATTGTCGGTGACGATGCCTTGCAACGGCACAGCGACGGTAACCAACGATTGGCAAGTGACGATCAATACAGCGATCGCGACGATGAACGGAAGGCGGGAAAATGTCATGACTTCTCCTTGTCGAACCAGAAGAGGATATTGAACAAATGTCGACGGGGTGAATACCCCGCACACCATGGAGCCAATGCTACCACAAACCACGTCAAATTCCAAAGATTGGACAATGGATTGTCGGTATCCGCTGAAAAGCGGCAGGGGGAGGTCCGTGTTTTTCGGGCTCGCGAGGCGGTGTCAATCACCTTGGTTCTGTTCAAGTTCATATTTCGCGGCGAAGCCATCCCGATCGAAGGGTTCGCCACACTCGGGACAGGTCACGCCGGTGACGCGGAAGAGGGGGTAGCCGCAGCGTTGGCACTGCCAGTTTTCGTAGGCGCGTGGCGGATGTCGCCACACGTAGACGGTTACGGGCAGCGAGAACAGAAGATAAATGTAGCCGAAGAAGACTGTGCCGTTGCCGGGCGCGCCGCCGTCTTGGAAGTAGCAGTACCAGTAAAGGCTGACGAAGGTCAGATGGGCGCCGCAGATGTAAAGCGCGTTGCGGTAGAGCGACACAAAGGCGCAGCACACCGCGGCCAGACTTAATACGATGATGACCGGCGAGGTGGCGTGCACTACGTATTTCACATCACGCCAGATCATCGTCCAACTGATCAGCATGACCAGCCAAACGAGCAGCGTGAACCGGCGCGCGGTGTTGATGGCGAAGGGAGACATCGCGGTGGAAGAGTGTATCGCGATTCGTGCCGGGAAGGACGGCATCGATTCATCGGTCGGAATTGTTCTCCCCGGCCGTCTGTCGCATCGAGCATCCATCGTCCGTGCCCTCGCAGACATCGCATGGGTCGGCTTGGCCGGCGGCGTGTTGCAGGCAGTGTTCGATGCGTGACTCAATCACATTTCCCATCAAGGGGTGCAGCCCGATGGGGGCGGTGACGAGATAGGACACGCCGGGATGGGCCTTGGCGGCGTCCGCGGCGAGGCGGGGAATGTCATGTTTCCAGTGTCGGCCGGGTCCTAAAAAATAAGGCATGACCACCACACGCGTCGCGCCGCGCTGCACGCAACGGTCAAACGCCTGCGCGATACTGGGTTCAGCCAATTCCATATGCGCCGGCTCCACAATGTCATACCGCGACGCTTCGGAAAAACGTGCGACGAACGCTTCAAGCATGCCGTTGGATTCCGCGCGCTTGGAGCCGTGGTCGACGATGATGATGGCAGGGAGCATTTGCTATTCGTTCATGGTTATCAGTTATTATTGATTGGATCGAGCTATCCGACGAATGACACCATTTCCAAAATGACCAATGAACAATGCGTCATTACCAATAAGAATTCATCTCTTCTTCGGAAACTTCGGCGCGCCGCCGAGGTAGGGGTAGTCATCGAACTTCACATCAGCGCCGGTTTCGCGCGGATCGTGGGTGGCTTTCAATTGAGCGGTCAGCGTGGCCCCGAGTTTCTTCTTGATTGCGGAGAAGTCGTCATGCGCCGCCACGTTGTTCAGTTGGTCCGGGTCGTTTCGCAGGTCGTACAGTTCTTCCGCGGGGCGTTTGCCGAAGCAGAGGTTGTAGGCGTTTCGGTGCGCGGCGTCTTTGTCCTTGTTCGCGACGATGTAGGTCTTGGTCGGACTGTTGTCGCAGTCGGCGAACCAGGCGCCTTTTTTCGCGGCCTTTTCGTGGTGTGGTGTGCCCGCAGGCCAGCGGTCGGGTGCATAGTTGCGGATGTAGAGATAGTCGTGCGTGCGGATCGCGCGAGACGGGTAGCCGCCCATGTTCGGCGCTTCCTGTCCGGGTACGTGGCGTTCCTTGCCGTGGATCACGAAACTGCGTCGATCGGATTCAACACGGTCTTGCTTGTCGCTTTGCAGAATTGCCATCAAACTGCGGCCGGTCATGTCTTTGGGCACATTGACACCTGCGGCTTCGAGGAACGTCGGCGCAATGTCCACCAGGCTGACAAAGTCGTTGACCACGCGTTTGCCTTTCACCTTCGCGCCCCAGCGGATCGCCAACGGCACGCGGGCGCCGCTGTCGTAGTTGTTGGACTTGCAGCGCGGGAACGGCATGCCGTGGTCACCGGTCATGACGATGATGGTGTTGTCCAGTTCGTTGATGGCTTCGAGTGATTTGATCGCAGCCGCGACGAGCGCATCCCATCGCTGCACTTCGACGTAGTAATCCGCAACGTCGCTGCGCACTTGCGGTGAGTCGGGATAGTGGCCGAACAGGTGGACCTTCGAAAGGTCCATCCCGGCGGCCTTCCACGCATCCTTTTTGAACGGCCGATGCGGATCGCTGGTGCCCAGCCAGTAGACGAACGGCTTATCCTTCGGCCGCTGTGCGAGAAACTGCTGGAAACTCTTGAACCGCTTGCCGGCAATGTTGCGACCTTTGCTCTCCGTACGACCGGGCCCCCAGCCTTTGCCGCTTAGGCCGGTCACGTAACCAACTTTCTCCAGGATCTCCGGATAGACCGCGAACTTGTCAGGGAACACCGACCATAAGTTGCCGGCGCCTTCAAGTTGCCAGTGATATTTACCCGTCAGGATCGCACCGCGCGACGGTGTGCACGACGGCGACGAGACGTAAGCATGATTGAAGAGGACGCCTTCCTTCGCCAGCCGATCGAACGCCGGTGTCTTCACCACCTTGTCACCATACGCACCCGCGTGCGGCCAACCCCAATCGTCGGCTATGGCGAACAGGATGTTGGGACGATCGGCGGCGAAGGTAATCTTGATCGACGCGAACATCGAGAGCAAAACGACTAATCCGCAAACGCTCCAAGTGCGAGAGGGCATGGGTTTCTCCATTGAAGGAAATTACGATTGTATCGCATCTCAAGGTCCGTGGACTTCCGGTCGGTGTTACAGGGAAAAGCGTGTTGTGTTCGATTGTTGTGACACGTCAACCTATTCGATTGATCTAGAATAGTGGCCATGAATTCGTCCATTGTTTCGTTTGTTGTGATATTTGCGTGCATGGTCGCTTCAACTGGCGGGCCATGTGTTGCTGAGGCGACGAAGCCAGATTCGAACTGGCCGTCTTTTCGCGGCAAGTACGCGTCGGGGGTTTCCGATGCGAAGGCAATTCCGTTGAAATGGAACGCTAAGACAGGCCAAGCCATTCGTTTCAAAGTATCCGTTCCCGGCCTCAGCCATTCGAGCCCCATCATTTGGGACAATCGATTGTTTTTGACGACCGCGATCAGTAGCGAGAAAAATGCATCATTCAAACGAGGCCTCTATGGCTCAGGCGAAGCGTCGGCCGATCAGTCCGACCATAAGTGGCAATTGATTTGCCTCGACAAGCGCTCCGGAAAACAACTCTGGGCAAAGACAGTGACGCGCGGGAAACCCATCGATAAACGGCATGTCAAAGCGACATACGCGAATTCCACGCCCGCAACCGATGGAAGGTACGTGGTTGCCCTGTTCGGCTCTCAAGGTTTGTTCGCATACACAATGGAAGGTGAGTTTCTCTGGAAATTTGATCTGGGCCGGTTGAATGTGGGCGCCTATGACCTGCCCCGCTACGAATGGGGTTCTGCCAGTTCACCGATCATTGTCGGGGACGATGTCATTGTTCAATGTGATACTCAAGCGGATTCGTTCCTGATTGCCATTGATATCAAGACGGGAAAGGAACGCTGGAAAACCAAAAGAGACGAACTGCCGTCGTGGGGAACGCCGACCTATTACCCGGACGGCACGCGACCGCAGATCATTACAAACGGCTCCAATTTTATTCGCGGATACGACCCCAAATCAGGCAAGGAATTGTGGCGGCTCGGAGGTAGTTCAAAAATCACGGCGCCTACTCCTGTGTTCGATGACGGCATCATTGTTGTTGCCAGCGGACGGTCACCGGAACGCCCCGTCTTTGCGATTCGGCCAAGTGCTTCGGGGAACATCACGTTGAAGCGAGGTGCGACGCGGAACAAACATGTGGTCTGGTCAAAAACAAGGCGCGGTCCGTACATGCCGACGCCGTTGATTTATCAAGGGCTTGTCTACACGTTAAACAACAATGGAATCCTGGGATGCTACGACCTGAAAACCGGAGAGGAACACTACTACGAGCGAATCCCACATCGCGCCCATGGATTCAGTGCCTCACCAATCGCGGCCGGTGGGCGTATTTACCTGCCCGGCGAAGATGGCTTGGTGTTCGTCGTTCGAGTTGGTAAGTCATTTAAACTCCTGGCAACGAATCCGATGGGTGAACCCATCATGGCGACACCTGCGGTCTCTGATGAAGTGATGTACGTGCGCGGAGCCCAGCATCTGTTTGCGATTGGCAAAGAGAAATGAAATCGAAGGTGGTTGGATGATTAGACTTTTTTCTGCTGTTTCCTCTTCCCCGGATTTGACCGCCACGGTTCCGCTTTCTTCTTTGGTTGACCCTTGACGATGCCTTTGTCTTCGAAGGTGGTGAGCAGTTTCTCGCCGGTTTCCTCGACATGTTGCACGCGCTGTAGCGCTTTTTTGGCGTAGTCCTTGCTCAGTTCCGTTCCTAGCCATTGGCGTTCCAGTCGCGCTGCGACGGCAAGTGTGGTGCCTGAGCCGGTGAACGGATCGAACACAATATCACCTTCGTTGCTGGAAAGTTTGACGATGCGTTCGAGCATCGCTTCAGGCAACTGGCAGGGATGCCAGGCGACACGCTCCTTGAACGTGCCGCACAGACGCGATAGCGACCAGGTGTCACATTCGGGATCGAAGTACGCTTCGCCGGCGTCGGCGGCTTCCTGCGGCCGAAGGTACCACGTGTCGTCCGGCATCTTGCCTTTGGGGTTCGCGCGGCGGTCGCCGTAGGTGGTTTGCCGGGCGCTCGCGATGGCGATCGCTTCACGGTTGAACGTGTAGGGTGGGTTCTTCACGAGATTCGACTTCAACGGCGGCGTCAGTCTTCCGTTGCTTCGTGTTTTCTTGTTGGAGTAAACGCCCGGCCCCACGCAATAAAAAAGATGGGCATGACTGCGATTGAACTTCGCGCGCGTGTTTTGCCCGAATGTGTAATGCCAGATGATCCAGTTGCGCAACAGCAGTCTGCCTTCGTGTTCCAACTTGCGCAAATGCATCCGCGCCTCGGCGGCGTATTCGTCGCCGATGAGCACGTAAAAACTGCCGGACGGTTTGAGCAGCCGCGCGCAGCCGTCAATCCAGTCACACGTCCATTGCACGTAGTCGTCGTACTCGCGCTGGTCGTCATACTTGTCGTAGTTGTAGCCGATGTTGTAAGGCGGGTCGGCGAAGATAAGGTCGATCGACTGCGCCGGCCAGGCCGCCATGGTCTTGATGCAGTCGCCAACGGCGATGTTACCGACCGGCAGCGGCACTTCGACTTCGAGTTGAGCGTCACCCATGAAGCGATTGTAGCCGGTGGGAAGTTGATGCGCGAGCGATGCGAACGTGCGTGGAAAAGTTGTCGCAACCCACATGGACGGGTCCTGGTCCACCGCGTGTACCTGCTGGGCGAGCCAGCCACGGCGTAAATGATGTTGCTCTGCGCCCGGCGTCCGCGCTTCGTTGATTCCCCGGCTTTCGGCGTTACGATACCCGCAGTCGCAGGTGGGGTGTCCGAGCGGCTTAAGGAGCCGGTTTTGAAAACCGGTGTGCGGGCAACCGTACCGTGGGTTCGAATCCCACCCCCACCGTTTCGCATGTCTTCGCATCGTCTCGTTCAACAGCGCGTTGAGTCGTGTCTGTCAAGGACTTGCATTGTGAGTTGCCGGTGTCACTATGCGGTTCATCACTGGGCACATGCCGCTTGCGACGTTGTGTCGATCGCGGCTGGCCCAACACTTTGCATGCCCGACGTTCGCTGACGACATTGTGGCCCAATGCATCACGCACTTCGTTGACCATACGTCGTCGCTTGGTCGGGCTCAGAAGTTTGGGTTGGCAGCCTCACGCAGAATCGCCTTGTCGAGTTCAGCATCTGCCAACAGACGTTTGAGCCGGGCGTTTTCTTTTTCCAGTTCCTTCAGGCGCTTCGCCTGGTCGGTGCGCATCCCGCCGTATTCTTTCCGCCAGCGGTAGTAAGTCTGCTCGGTGATGCCCAGCTTCTTGCAGACCTAGGCGACCGCCAGCCCCTTGGCCAACTCAACTTCGGCTTCACGCAGCTTCGAAATGATCTGCTCTGTCGCGTGTCGTTTCCTGGCCATAGCCATTGCCTTTCCTGAATGCGTTCATGCTGAATCACTAACATTCAACATGGACTCAGTTCAGGGGGCAAGGTCAGGAATACAACCAGCACCCCAAGGAGGGTGAATAACGATTGAAGAGAGAAGGTGTTCATTGATGCTGGGATGTTTACCGCTTAGGCGCGATTACGGCCGAGTCATACGAGCCCGTTCAGCGGCCCATTGCTGTCGGCGAATTGTTTGGTCGGCACGCCCATCGCATTGGTGACGGAGACAAACACGTTCGACAGGGGCGTTTTGTTAAAGTCTTGAAGCGATTTCTCCTTGCTGTGCTGCGGATCGTTCTTGCCCTCGAGCGGCTGGAACGCTAGGTGCTGACCGTGCTTGAAGCCGAAGTCGTTGCCGCCGAGTAGGACGAGGGGGAGGTCGTGGCTGTAGTGGGGACGCCGACCGTGGCCGCCGCCATAGACGACGGTGGTTCGGTCGAGCATGGTGCCGTCGCCTTCTTGCGCGGCTTTGAGTTTGCCGCCGAGTTTCGCGAGGCCGCCGATCCACTGGCGATCCCATTTATCCATCAACGGCAGGCTCTTCTCCGGACTCTTGTTCCAGTGCGACGTGCCGTGATACAGGCCGCCTTCTTCCATCGGCACGAATGTGATGACGCGCGTCGTGTCGCTGATCAGCGCGAGGTAGACCAATTCGAGCATAAGATCGTAGTCGTAGCGTTTCGCGTCAAGCATTTGCTTGCCGGTTTTGGGATCGATCTTGTAGCGTGGGGCATCCAGCCATTGCTCGTCGCGTTGCATTTGTTGCTCGACGCTGCGCACGTTGGTGAGGTAGTCATCGAGTTTCTGTCGATCGTTTTTGCCGAGACGGTTGTTCAATCGCCGAGCGTCCTCGCTGACGTTGTCGAGAATACTTTGGTTCCGGGATTGCAGATGACGGAAACGCGCCTTCGCTTCCGCGGTCGGTTCGACGAAGAGCTGTTCAAAGACACGCTGCGGGATAGACTCAGTTGGCAACGGGTTGCCACGTTTCCCGAACGACATCGTGACGATACGTTCATTCAATGCACCGACGCCTGACTTGCAGGAGAGGTTGAGACTTTGGATACGCGTGCCTTTGCCGATGTGCGGAGCGAGGTACTGATCGAGCGAAACGGACGTATGGAACTTCACGCCGCCGCCGTTGCCGCAGCCAGTTAAAAGGTTCGACAATCCCCAGTGCCCTGCACTTTGCGGTGCACGAAAGTGGGCCAGGCCGGAGAAGACGGTCATGTCCTCGCGCAGGTCTTTGAGCAGTGCGAGGTTTTCCGGCATGACGTAATCACGTCCGGCTGTGTTGGGATACCACTTGTATGGGTTCACGCCGTTTGTGTGGTACATGCCAACAAATCGTCGCGGCCGCACCGCCTTGGCTGTCTGTGCCGCGGCTGATGCAGGCGTTGTGAGACTATCCAGCAGCGGTATCGCCAGCACGGAA
>JANQKH010000017.1 GCA_028281215.1 Phycisphaeraceae bacterium
CGCCCGCGCCTCGTCGAAGGCCTCGCCATGCCCCGCGAGGAAGATGAATTCAAACTGTCCTACTACAACAGCATGACCACGTGGATTGACATCGATCAATTGCTCGCCGTGTTCGGCCTGTCGCGCTCGGAGTTGGCCGATCAGACGAAGGTTGACGACGCCGTGCGCCGCATGGCTTTGCGCATGCCGACATATGTCACGCTCAAAGACGTCAAGAAACGTTGGGGGCACGGCCAGGAAGACATTTTCCCCGTCGCACAGTTCGAGAAACTCTGGTCCGACATGACCACGTTGCCCGAGGTGAACTGCGGCTTCTTTGTGGTCCCGCGCATGCGGGGGCAGCAACTCAAAGACCAGGCGCAACTTGACGGCTGGTTACGCGATGGATCCGCGGCATACGTTGAACAATTGTGCCAGTGGAGCTGACTGCGACGGGTCTGTTCAAGGTGCTTTTTGATGTGGCGGTCAATCGTCGGCTTGCCGCGCCAGGGTGAGGACACTGATGTCATCGGTGGTGGGATGACCTTTGGTGAAGCGACGAACGTCGGTGATGATGTGATCGGTGATATCGCCCGTCTCGGATATTTGACTGGTCAACTCAAACAGGCGATCGAGGCCATAGATTTCGCCCTCGCTTCCCGTGGCTTCGGTGATGCCGTCAGAGAAGAGGGTCAGCGAATCACCGGGTAGGAATTGTCCGTCGTACTGCCCGTAGGCGGCGTCGGTTTCGATGCCGACCGGAATGCCGCCCGCTGAAGATTCGCTGAGAAAGCGAAGTTTCCCGTCACGGCTGCGCCACATTGGGGTTGGATGGCCGGCGTTGGTCAAGGAGAACTGATGCGTTTTCAAGTCGAGTCCGAGCACAACCAGTGTGATGAATCGGCCGATGGGCATTCGTTCGCACATGTGCTTGTTGATCGCCGTCACCGCATCGGACGTGGTACTGCCCCTGGTGAGCACCGAGCGTGAAACACCGGAAAGCCGACTGCCGATCAACGCACCCGACAACCCTTTGCCGGACACATCGCCGAAGATCAGATACAAGTGCTCAGAGTCCGGCATGATCCAATCGTAAAGATCACCGCTGACGTTCATCGCGGGTAGGTATACCGCGTCCATCGTGTAATCGCCGACCAGTGGAAAGGCTTCCGGAATCAAACTCTGTTGGACTTCCTTGGCCAGATGGATTTCCTGGTCGTTGGACTTCTTTTCAATGTAGCTGGTGAATAGTGAGTCAGCCTTGAAGGACAGCATCGGATTGCTGGCAATCTCCATCAGCATGCC
This sequence comes from Phycisphaeraceae bacterium, assembly GCA_028281215.1. Lineage (GTDB taxonomy): Bacteria > Planctomycetota > Phycisphaerae > Phycisphaerales > Phycisphaeraceae > JANQKH01. Next base: position 1,285 of record JANQKH010000017.1, read on the forward strand.
GATCTCTTCCTGTTCCAATTGTGGCGTGGATTGGCGTTTCCGGTCGGCGCCGTGAAGCATTTCACGGCAGACCACATCAATTGCGTGGCTCCATGCCTGTTCCACTTCGGCCGTCCAGTCATTGCCGCTGACCTTGCACAGACTGGCGATCAGGGCTTCCTTGATCCACTCGTACGATTCCGGCGTTGCCCCATACTGCACGTGCGAGGCGCCCAGTTCGCGCAGGACGGGAACGAGCACATCCATGCGACTGAGGTTGGTCACGATGAGCGTCAGCATTGCCGCGAGTTTGCGACGTTGCTGGATCAAGTCAACATTGTTGAACAGCCCCTTGGATTCCGGGTAGGCAGAGAACAAGCCGGTGTAAAACGTCAGCGTGAGTTCATCGACGCGAGGAGAAATCGCGGCAAAGTTCTCGCTGATCAATTTCACTTCGTTGGACATGGCTGTACATTCTACTGGGGGGCTGAATGATCCCACCGCGCGAGCAGGAACGAGCGGTCGTCTTCCGGCAGGAGATTGGTTTCAAGATTCTGGAGCGTCGTCATCAACCGGGTTGCTTTCTGATCGACGCTGGAGCTGTCGCCGGATTGCAGAATCTCACTCATGTATTGCGTCACACCTTGAATGCCGATCAACTTACCGTCGCTGCCGATGATTTCACTCAAACCATCGGAGAACAGAGCCAGGTAATGTCCGCATTCGATCTTGTCCGATTGAGTGGTGAACGGGAGATTTGCTTGAACGCCCAGCGGATAGTGGGCCGAGACCTGCAAAGGTCGTGGTTGCCCGTCCGGTGAAAAGATAGTCGGCGGCGGATGGCCGGCGTTCACACACTCCAGCGCGCCGGTCTGCGGGTCGATCGCGACCGCCGCCATCGTCACAAAACTTCGCTCGTCAAGGAATTCGCACAGGTGTTCGTTCATCCCTTCGACCAGACCGGACAGGTCCGTGTTCGTGCGCAAATACGTGTGAACCATGCTGTGCATGCTCAGCGCAATCAGTGCTGCCGGCAGGCCGTGCCCACTCACATCGGCGAGGACGAACACCATGCGGCCGTCTTTCATCTTCACCGCGTCGACATAGTCGCCGCCGACCCATTCGCATGGCTGATACTGCACGCTGAAGTCGACGCTGTCGACTTCCACGTCGCGCGGCACCAAGCGTTCCTGAATGCGCCGCGCCGAAGCCAGATCCTGCTCGATCGCGGCGTGGCTCTGGACATCCTGCCGGGCAATCCACATGGACTCCGCTTGCTGAAACTGTGTCGCCGCGAGCGAGATCATCGCCAGCCATTCGCTCGTGCCGTAATCCATCGGCAACAGCACATACAGCACGTCCATCGTGTATTCATCTTCCGACAACGGGCAAGCAACAGCGGCGTGTCCCACATGTGTCGGTGCGTCGGCCGCATCAATCTGCCCCGCAGGTGTCGCGGCCACATCGTTCGCCAGGGCCGGCGCGCGTGTTTGCTGAACCGTGCGAATCAGTCGCTTGGAGACGTGCGTTACTTTTTCATCCCAACCCCGCGCGGTGATCGGGCCGGCAAGAATGTCCAGCGGCTTCTTCCTGCGCTTCTTGTCCACGCGAACGATCAAACCGCACTGGCCGCGCAGGTCTTTGCGCACCATGAACCGGCAAAGCAACTGCAAACGTTCGGCGGGGTCTTCCATTTCGGTCAGACGTTGGCCGAACTCCGTCAGCGTTGACAAGTGAAGCGTGTCAATCTTCGGCGGCTCAATGTCGACCAGCGTGCTGATCGATGTGCGATCCGATTCATTGACCGGTACGGACGGCACGCGCGGCGCATTGGTCGGTTTTGGCTGCGCTTTTTTTGCCGAGGCGCGCGGTGCGATCGGACGAAGATTCCACAACTTCAAACTGAACTTACCGATCTCGAACTTGTCGCCGAAACGGAGCACGGCTTGTTTGACCGCATTGCCGCGCACCTTCAATCCGCCGCGGCTTTCCAAGTCGCGCACCATCCATCGGCCAAAAGGGTCACGCACCAGTTCGGCGTGTTGCCGGGAAATGCTGTCCTGCTTCAACCGAATGTGCGCCTGACGCGACCGTCCGATGATCACACGGTCATTGAAGACCGGCGTGCGGGAAATCTGTCCCTGCGGATCGCGAATCTGAACATACGCGATGGGTTGTTGTTGTACGGCTGCTTCTGGCACGTTGTGCAATTCCTGAATCAAGCTGGAACCCGACGAGCACCGAGCGAAATGGAACGCGCCATCTGCCCCATGATCGTTCGAGCCGGTCGGCACACTGACGTACCTACGTTATCAAAACGTCGAAGGGTCGTCATCAGTGAACGGTGAATAGAGTTCAAAGTGTCAACGGAGTGAAACATTATGGATTTGCACCTTCCAGGCACGCCAGAAAGTCGGCCGTGCGGGGCAATACATCCGCGTGATCGGCCAGTTCCATGGCGTTCAGCCACAGCAGGGCGTCGATCTCCTCAACATCGGGAACAAAATCCCACGAATGGGGGACCACCAACCAACCAAACAGGCGAAGCGGCCGACTGTCAAAACGATGATGCCAAACCTGCACAACCGGTTCGACATCAATGCCCAACTCTTCCTTCGCTTCGCGCACAACGGCGTCGCGCGGTGATTCACCAATCTCAATCGCACCACCGGGA
>JANQKH010000063.1 GCA_028281215.1 Phycisphaeraceae bacterium
GAAGTAGATGTCGTTCGGCCGGTTGTTCCAGTTGAAATCCTTGATCATCAACTTGGTGCACCAGACGGGCACGCGACCACGGGTGAGGAACAGCAGCGCGAACGCGGTGTCGGGCGCGTTGCCGACCTTGCCATCCGCCGCCTGCCGGCGAACGATGGCGCTGGCGAACGTGAGGAACCAGTCCCTACCGTTGAAGTATTTCACGCCGGTGGCGAGGCCGACACGTTCGTAGCCATAGATGCCGTAGAGCGTTTCGTTGGGTGAGAAGTTATTTTCAATCCACTTCATGCCCTTGGCGATGGATTTGGAAACCTTGGGGTTGGGCTTGGGGTCGTTGCGGTAGAGTTCCTGCTGCGCGACCAGCAGCGCGGCCAGGCCGGCACAGGTCATGCGGGCATAGCTTGGGCGATCATCACCCGCGCGGTAATTCCAACCGCCGTCCGCGCCTTGAGCACCGACGAAGTGCGTGACACACGCTTCCCACAGAGCCTTAGGGACAGAGACACCGCGCTTGGCAGCTTCCCACAAACCGAGCAGGCCGTACTGCGTATTGCTGTGGTCGTGTCGGCCGCCGCCCCCGCCGCTGGTTTTGGCGTGGTAGGTGAAGGTGGCGCTGCCCTGGCATGCTTCGTTGAGCCAGTTGGCTTCTTCAGAAAGGAACTGCCGGAAACTGTCGGGCAGTTGGCCCCATGCATGGGCGCGCAGGCCGACTTCGTAGGTGCCCAACGGTTCGTCATCGCTGTCGCGGTCGACTTCGCGGAGGAACTTGATCGCTGCCTGAATCTCCTTGCGCTGCATCGATTCACCGCTCGCGAGCAGCGCGTAGGTGATCATCGCGGTGACACCTGACTGGCCGGCGTGCGGGTTGTTGAAAAGATGCTCCCAGTTGCCGTCCTTCTGGTTGTTGTAGAAGTAGTTCTTGGCCTTGCGGATGGCGCGTTCGATGTCCTCATCGGACACCTGCCCCGCCGCCTGGGGAACACTCATGACAAACATGCCAATGATCAGCATGGATGCAAATGCGACACGTTGAAGCATGGAGAATCCTTTCGCTCGGTTCTTACTGGATCACATGAATCGCTCGGATTCCGATCAAGTTGCCGGGCCGGCGAGACCGTGACCCAGTGTGCAGTTTCGACGCGGTTTGGAACGCAAGAGCCAACTCTTGATTCCGTATTAGTTTAGCAAGGCCGACGGGCATCAGCCAGTCCAGATTTCGCATTGACGGCGGACTCTTTCGATGCACCAAACCACTTGGATAACGAAAGTTGCGGACCATTGTCCGGTCGAAATGACATCGCGGAAACACATTTGTCACGATTCTCACAGTGATCTGATCACGACAGACCAATCGCTGGCCAACCCAACTGGTAGAATGGACTGCATGCAAGAAGAGATTCGTCAAGCATTTCAGGAAGTCCATCAGGCTTGGCCGATCTCCCTCGCGGGGACGGCGATCATCGGGCTCGTGCTCTGGCTCATGGGGCGAAAGATGATCCGGCCGGCGATGGCGATCTGCGGCATCTTCATCGGTGCGTCCATCGGTTTCACCCTGTCGCACCAGTTCGACGCCAGTGACGGGCTGCTGCTGACCTGG
>JANQKH010000083.1 GCA_028281215.1 Phycisphaeraceae bacterium
GCCGTGCGCCAGTTCGTGGAGCACAATGCTGATGATCATGCCGACGACGATGCTTGCGTAGATCACCGGCGCGTACTGGAAGACTTCAATGAACAGGCCCATGGCCAACGAGGATTGCATGGACGAATCGTATCGGCAAAGGCGCGGCATGTCAGCCTGTTCGTGGATGCGTTTTGGGTTGATGAAGGTGATTCGCTTCGTTGGCGTGGCGAATCGTCCCCGCGAGCGGCTTGGTTTATGATGGTGCGACACTGATTCGAATGGTTTCATGGAAGGAACCGCATGCCCTGTCTGACTCAATTGGTTCGCGTTCAATTGCTTGTATTCTCGGCTTTGCTTCTGCTGGGCGGATGCAAATCGCGGGAGAAGGCGGAGTACGCTCGGCCGTTGCCGCCCGGCGCGCCGGCGTTGCGGAAGGTAGCGATCGCCGACTGGCCGGATCTGCGCTATGCGTTGCCGCTGAACGACGGGTTCATGGCGGCGACGCGGCGGAGTTTGCAGTGGTTCGACTACCCGAGCACGAAGGCGTTCTTCCCGATCGAGGGAATCAGCCACGAGCAGGCTCATGCGAGTGTGTTCGCGCTACCGACGCTGGCGAGTCAAAGCGCGTCGATCGATGCGTTCGTCGAACAGATGAAGGACGAGTTCGATCTGTACGAAAGCGTGGGCTGGAACGGCAAGGGCGCAGTGTTGTTCACCGGTTACTACACGCCGATTTACGCCGCCTCGCGCGTGCGCACGCCGGAGTTTCGGTTCCCTCTCTACCAACGGCCGGCGGATCTGGTGACGGATCCGAAGACCGGTGAGATAAAGGGTCGGCGAATCGTCGACGGGTTGAACGAACGGATCGAGCCGTATCCGCCGCGTATCGAGATTGAAGGCACGAACATGCTCGCCGGCGGTGAACTGGTCTGGCTACGCAGCCGACTCGACGCATACATCATCGAAGTGCAAGGATCGGCCAAACTGAACATGACCGATGGCTCGTCGATGCTCATCGGTTACGCCGGCACGAACGGGCACGAATACTCGAGCCTGCGACAAATGCTCATCGAGGACGAAAAGATCGACAAACACACCGCCAATTTGCCAATGATTCGCCGGTACTTCGACGAGCATCCGGACGAGCTCGACCGCTACGTCAAACGCAACGATCGTTTCATCTTCTTCAAGGCGTACGACAGCACGGACTGGCCGGCCGGTTCGCTGGGCTTCAAGGTGGAGCCGGGCGTGAGTCTGGCGACGGACAAGCGCATCTTCCCGCGCGGGGGCATCACGATGATGCGTACGAAGCTGGTCGACATGCAAACACGAACCAGCGTGCCGATGCGACGTGCGACGCAGTTCATGCTCGATCAGGATACCGGCGGCGCCATTCGGGCGCCGGGCCGTGCGGACATTTACTTCGGCATCGGGCCCGAAGCAGAAGCGAATGCCGGCTGGCAAGTATCGGAAGGCCGACTTTACTACTTCTTCCTCAAACCGGAACGCGTGCCGATGTGGTACGAGAAGATGCAGCAGGCGAAGGGAGCATCGATTGAGCCTCAACCTTGACTTTGTCCGTTCTCAGTTTCCCGCGTTGGCGGATGGGTTTGTTTACATGGACAACGCCGGCGGGTCTCAGGTGCTGCAAAGCGTGGGTGACCGCATTCGTGATCACCTGCTCGCCACGCCAGTGCAACTGGGTGCGTCATATGAAAAGTCGGTCGAAGCGGGACGCCGTGTTGCCGACGGCCATCTGGCGGCGGCGATCCTGATGGGCGCCGCGCGGTTGGAAGAAGTCGTGCTCGGTTCGTCGGCCACGCAACTGGTGTCCAATCTTGCATTGGCGATGCGCGGGCAGTTTCAACCTGGCGACGAAGTGGTCGTCACCAACGTCGATCATCAAGCCAACATCGAACCATGGTGGCGTTTGGAGAAGGAAGGCGTTGTCGTCAAAACATGGCCGGTCAACACAACAACCTGGTCGTTGGAATGGGATGATCTCGCACGACTGCTGACTGATCGCACGAAGCTCGCTTGTTTCAGCAACGCGTCGAATGTGATTGGCACGTTGCATCCTGTGGAAGACCTGACGCGGCGCATCCACGAGCGCGGCGCGAAGGTCTGTGTCGACGGTGTGGCGTACGCGCCGCATCGCATGATGAACGTAGCAGCATGGGATGTGGACTACTACGTACTCAGCTTCTACAAGATGTACGGCCCGCACATCTCCGCGTTGTACGGTAAGTATGAACACCTAGAAAAACTTGCCAACATCAATCACTTCTTTCTGGGAGATGTCATTCCCTACAAACTTCAGCCCGGTAATTTGAACTTCGAGTTGACTTACGGCTTGACCGGCATTCTGGATTACCTGGCGAGGCTCTCGAACTGCGAAACAATTGGGTTTGCCAATCGCGATCAGCTTGCCCAAGGCTACGAGGCGATTGCGGTGCACGAAGAACAACTCAGTGAAGTATTGCTCGCATATCTGCGAACGGTGCCGGGTGTGCACTTGATCGGGTTGGATGATTCAAGTCATGATCGCCGCGTGCCCACGATCAGTTTTGTGGTGGAGGGACACGATTCACAGACGATTGTCGAACAGGTTGATCGCCATCGTATCGGCATTCGCTTTGGTGACTTCTACGCCCGGCAGTTGATCGAATCACTTGACCTGCTACCCAACGGGGTCGTGCGCGTATCGATGGTGCACTACAACACGGTGGAAGAGGTACAGCGATTGATTGGCGTGCTTGACACGGTGATTTGATCGACCGTTCGGAAAGGAGGTAAACGGTTTCACTTTAGCAGGTACAAAACCAGCAGGATCACCGCCGTGGCCCAGCCGGCGATGGCGGCCCAGAACAGTGGTTGTTCGGCGATGGAGCGTTCGTCGTCAGTGTCGATTGCCTGGGTGATCACTGTGTCGCCGGGCGAGACAGCCTTTTCCAGCTTGGCCAGGTCGGCGATATCAAATCGTTTGCGCGCCTGGAGTGGCGGTTCACCGCGCTGGACCGATTCGAGGTCGTGCAGCAGGTCGGTCGTGGTGGCATAGCGTTCGTTCGGATCTTTCGCCATACAGACTTCGATGATCTCGCCGATGCCTGCGCTGAGTTTCGGGTTGATGTGATCCGGCGGCGTCAGTTCGTCCTTGAGATGTCGATGCATCACGGCCGACGGGTTGGGCGCATCGAAAGGGACGCGGCCGGTGACCATGTGATAGAACGTCGCGCCGGGGCCGTAGATGTCGCAACGGAAGTCGACGTCGAGCAGGCCGCGAATCTGTTCGGGCGAAATGTAGTAGGGCGTGCCGTAGGCTTTGCCCTGTTCGGCCTCGGCGGCTTCCACGTCGCTGACCGCGCGGGCGAGGCCCATGTCCGCCAGCTTCGCGACGCCTTGCGTGGTGATCATAATGTTCTTGGGTTTGACATCACGATGAATGAAGCCGGCTTTGTGGGCGTGTTCGAGGGCGCGGGCGATCTGGATCACCATCTCCAGCGCTTCGCTTTCAGAATAGATTTGACCTTCGGACAGGTCGTCGTAGACGGTTTTGCCTTCGACGTATTCCATCACGAAGTAGTGATAGTCGCCGGCATGACCGACATCGTAGGCGCCGACGATGTTGGGATGATTCAGTTTGGCGGCGGCTCGGCCCTCGGCGTAAAACCGCTCGACGAATTCCTCGTTCGTCATGAACTTGCGCGGCAAGACCTTGATTGCGACAAGCCGATCGAGGCTGACCTGATTGGCCAGGTAGACTTTCGCCATCGCACCGGCGCCGAGTTTTTTGAGCATACGGAAGCCCGGGATCTGCTGGTTGGCGCTTTGCTCTTCGATCTTTGGGCGGATGCGCTTAATCTGTTTTTCCGTGACGACGCCTTCGGTGACGAGGATGTCAGCGAGGCTCATCTGGCGCGGATCGTCCTCGTTGTCTTTGTGCTCCATGATCTGGCGCTGTCGCGCCATGGCCGCTTTGACCTCATCGCTGGTGGCCAAACCTTGTTCGACAACCATGCGGCCGAGAATTGTGTCAACGTTGGTGGAGGTGGCGTCTGCCATGGAGTTACCGGCGGGCGGGGGAAGCGAAAATCACTTGAATCAGCCGCAACCCCGCAGTCGAATGATCCAACGGATCACACGGGGTTTATAGGCTTTCTATCGGTTGAATGTCAAACGTGGTGTGGTTGGGCCAAGGGTCCGCATAACGTTAGGCTGTCACCGATACACGCCGATCAATAGTCGCAAGCGGCGCGTGTCAACATTAGAATGCAGGCCTACCATAGAGAGCTTTTGCCCCAGGTTCATTGAGTCCGTCATGCTGCTAACCGTTGGACAAGACAATGCGATCGCTTCCCGGCTCGGCGCCGCGCTGGCGGACGTGGAAAGCCGGTTCGCCGCCGAGCTGATCAGCGACTTGACCTGCGTGAATAGTCTCGTCGCTCACGTCGAGCAATACCGCGGCAAGATGCTTCGGCCGATGCTGGTGCTGGTGCCTGGATTTGCGGTCATGTCGCATGATCGTGACGCTGCATCGTCATCCGAATCGCTTCCCGTGGCGCATCATGTGATCGCGACTGTGGTCGAAATGGTGCACATGGCGACGCTGGTCCACGACGACGTGCTTGACGACGCCGACACCCGCCGACGCGGCCGAACGGTCAACGCCATGACCGGCAACGAGGCTGCAGTCATGCTCGGCGATTACCTGATCAGTCACGCGTATCACTTGTGTTGCAGTTTGGGCGCGCCGGCAGTCAGCCGATTCATCGCCGACACGACCAACACTGTCTGTGAAGGCGAGCTGTTGCAACTGGCCAACCGGAAGAACTGGGAACTGGATGAAGGCACGTATTTCGAGATGATTCGCCGTAAGACCGCGGCGCTGACCGGTGCGTGTTGCCGGTTGGGTGTCACGCTGCATGACATGAACGCCGACGGCACGACAATAGATGACGGTGAACCGTTGGCCGACGCCTTACAGGACTACGGTGAAAAGTTAGGCGTCGCGTTTCAGATCGTCGACGACCTGCTCGATCTGATTGGCGATCAGGACACCGTAGGAAAGTCGCTTGGCCGGGACATCGCCAAAGGCAAACTCACCTTGCCGTTGATCCGCTACCTTCAGTCCGCCGCGGCGACCGAACGCGAAGTGATGCTGACGCGCATCGAATCCGTGCGCGACGACGCCGACCCGACGGTCGACGCATCGGTCACCACCATCCGCGAACACTTGTGCGACAGCGACGCGATCGACTACGCCAAACAATGGGCACAGAAGCTGGTCGACCAGGCCAAGGGGTCGCTGAGCCTGTTGCCCGAATCGCCCGCGAAGGATTTGTTGGTTGAGATGGCGGATGCGGTGGTGTCACGGAAGCGATAAGCGGATCGGACATCGAACGTCCCTTGATTTGAACACGTCAACCGTGGGAATTGATTTGGCCCGAACACGCCTGCATCTCAAACGCATTGCCACGGATGAGGACGGCCATCTGATTGAAGAGGTGGGTTGTATCCGCTGTGGATACAACCTGTTCGGCGTTTATCGTGACGGCGTATGTCCGGAGTGCGGCGTGCCGGTGGGGCGGTCCACGCTGGGCGATTACCTTCAGTTCTGTGATCCGGCTTGGGTCAAGCAACTGGCGCGCGGCGCCAACTTCATGTTGGGTTCGGTGGCGGTGTTTTACGTCGCGACCTTCGCCGCGTTGTGGCTCTTTGAATTGGTGATGATCGCGCGCGGCGATAGTGCTTCCCGCGCCTCGACCAGCGTGATGGTCAGCAGCGCGATCGTGGTCGTTGCCGGCGCGGTGCTGACCTTGGGTATCTGGTTCATCACGAGCCGGGAGCCCGGCCGAGCCAAGGGTGGCGCGACGGCCCGTTATCTGGCGCGCGGGTTGATTTTGGGTGCGATCGCCTGCCACGTAGTCTTGGCAGTCATCGCAGGGATGGAAACGGCGCTGCCGATCAAAGCCTTTCAGTTCATCGGCATGTTGTTGATGTTGGCAGGCGTGTTGGCGTTGTTGGAATACCTGCGCCGGTTGGCGCTGCGCGGGCCGGATGTGCGGCTGGCGATGCAGACGCTGATTCTGATGATCGCGTTCGGCCTGTTGTCATGTTTCGCGTTAATGTCGTTGATCTCATCCCTGCCGGGACAATGGCTCGACGCCATGGGTTTCCTGGCGTGTGGGATGATCATGCTGGTCGTCGGGCTTGGCATCTGGGCGATCCTGGTGGGGTTGATGTACGTCAAGATGTTCAACACCGCGGCGAAGACCGCCAGGCGAACCTGGGCGCGGGAGGTCGGGCCGTCGCCGGCTGTGGATTCGGTGATCACCGATCGCCCGGAGGACATCTCTCCACCCTTGGCCGAACTGGAAGGAGAACATGAAGGCGAAACAGAAAGAGAGAGAACTCAAAACACCGAGTGAACGGACCATCACCGTGCGAAGTGCGACACGCTTTCACCGTTCGATGCGTTTGATGCGACTCTGGTATACTTCCTCACCTCAGTTCCATTCACCTTATTGCTAGCGGGGCAACATGGCACGTTACGAGTCTTCTATTCAGCGCGTTCCGACCGACGAATACGGCAACATTGCAGCGGAGTTGCCTTGTATCGCCTGCGGATACAACCTCTATTCCCTGAATACCGAAACGGTCTGTCCCGAATGCGGGATGGCGGTCGGTCGATCGGTCATGGGCGATTACCTCAAGTACTGCAACCCCAACTGGGTGAGCAAACTGGCGACGGGTACGAACCTGGTCGTATTGGGGATTGTGGTGATCTTTCTTGCGGCGTTTCTTGGCGGCGCGATGGTGTCGGCATCGAATAGCAGAGGAGGAGCCGCAGGTGCTGCCATCATCATGTTGATCGCCATCATTGTCGGCCGGTTGTTGCTTGTGATTGGCTACTTTATCCTCACTGCACGCGAGCCCACCAAGGCATCCGGTGATACAGTAGCCCGGCTACTCGCGCGGTGGTGTTTGTTTGGCAGCTTTCTTGTGGAAGTGTTTAATCAAGTCGCAGCCATGCAGGTGACCGGTTTGTCGGGGCTCCGGTTACTGGGAATCATGGCGATCGTTGGTTCCGTCTTGCAGTTGGTTGGTTTGTTTGCTCTGCTTGTCTACTTGCGGCAGCTTGCCCGACGTGTGCCCGACGCCAGCTTGGTTACCAATACATCGATTGTCCTGTGGGGTTGGGTTATCGCCATCATCGGTATGTTTGTTGTGGGTTTTGCCGCCGGCGCAAGTCGCGGAAGTGGTCAGGATGCGGCAGCCGGCTTGGCGTGTATGGGTCTGATATACATCTTGGTGCTAATGATCTGGTCACTCGTGCTGACACTCTGGTACGGCCGAGTGTTCACGCGGGCGTCGAAGGAAGCAAGGTCATCCTGGGCCCGGGCAATGTAATAATTGGAGTGATGCACTATCACAATACGGTTGAACTTAAACCGTTCGATGCCGCAACCGATCCAGCGCCACCGCGGCGACGATGATCGCGCCGGTGACGATTTCCTGCACCCAGTTGGGCAGGCCGAGTTGTGTGCAGCCAAAGCGAATGACGGTCATGATCATTGCCCCGATCAGCGAGCCGACCACGGAGCCCTCGCCGCCGGATAAACTGCCGCCGCCGATGACCACGGCAGCGATGACGTCGAGTTCCTTGCCCACGGCGACGGTGGGATCGCCGACGCCCAGCCGGGCGAATTGCATGACGCCGGCAACACCGGCGAACATGCCGCCGAGGCTGTAGACGATGAGTTTGACGCGTTGGATGGGCACGCCGCACAGCCGGGCGGTCTGTTCGTTGGATCCGATCGCGAACACATGCCGGCCGAACCGGGTGTATCGCAACACAAAGGCGACCGTCACCGCCAGCCAGATCATCATCCAGATGCCGATCGCCCAGTAGCGCATGCCGAACCAAAGCCAGCCTATCAAAGCGGTCGCGGCGATGATCAGAGCGACTCGGATGGCTGTGCCGGCACCGCTGTTGTCCGATCGCCGATCAAGCAATCGATACAACAACAGTCCCGCGCCGACGACAATGGCGAGCAACGCCACAAGCCAACTGACCAGTGAAAACGCTTGCACGCCAAGCGGCCAGACGTCCGAGTAGATTTCCGCATCGCCCGAACCGAGCATGTGCGCCAGCCAGGTCTCTTCCGGCGCGTTGACTTTTTTGTTGTCGCCGACCCCTTTTGCCGCGCCGCGCACTGCGCCGAGCATGCCCAGCGTTACGATGAAAGGCATCATGCGCAGTTGCGTGACCAACGTGCCGGTGATCAGCCCGCAGATCATGCCCGCCAGCACACCACCGCATGCGCACACCAACACCCACCAGGGACTGACGTACGCGCTGTAAACCGCTTGCTTTTCCGGGACAGCGCCGGCGAGCATGCTCGCGACCACGACGGACGCCAACGCGATGACCGATCCCACCGCCAGGTCGATCCCACCGAGGATGATGATTAATGTCATACCCAATGCGGCGATGCCGACGATCGCGGTCTGCCGGGCCATGGTCTGGCGGTTGTCTTTGCCGAGAAATCGAACGGCGCGCTTGACGCCCTGGTCCCACGGCGAGACCAACCGTTTGCTCTGCCGGGCTTCTTTTTCGGGGACCCCTTTTTCGATCAGTTCGGCGACAACACGTCGATTCGAGCCCCACGTCTCGAAGAATTCCTGCACGCCCAGCGCGACGGAGAAGAACAAGCAGATCAGGATGAGCGCTGCGGCCAAAATCAGCAGTTGCGACGAACCGCCGAGCGACATGCGCGGCGGCGGCGACGCGAGAGCGGGTTGTTGTGGTGCGGTTTCACCCATGGTTCAAAGGCGGTCACATCAGGCGGCGGCTTCTTTCAGCATGCGGACAAACTCGCGCAGCAATGGCGTGTTGTCATGCCATGTCCGCGCGGTGATTAGATTGCCGCTAATGACGAACGGTTCGTTGACGTACGTCGCCTCACCTTGCTCCACGTCCATCTGACATTTGGCGACGGTGGTCAGCGTGCGGCCTTTGATGCAGCCGGCGGCGGTGAGAATTTCCACGCCGTGACAGAGTGCCGCGACCGGTTTATTCGTCTCGAAGAAGTGCCGCGTGATTTGCAGCAGATGCTGATCGTATCGCAGGTATTCCGGCGCTCGTCCACCAGACACAAACAGCCCGGCGTATTCCGATGGGTCCACGTCCTTAAAAGCGACCGTCGCTTCGATGTGGTAGCTTGGCGATTCGCGCGTGATGTCCCACTTGGGTTGTTGGCCGATCGGTGGAATTTCATGCATCACCGAGTGGTACAGCCGCGCTTCGGGACCGGCGACCACCACCTCAAACCCGTCCTCCGGCAGACGGAAGTACGGATAGAACGTATCAAGCGTTTCGGTTGCATCACCGATCGGCATCAGAACTTTGGGCATCGTCGGGATTCCTTGAGGTATCTGGAAGCCGCGACATTAATCAAGGGGCTGTGAGATGTAAAATGTGTCGCGCGCGGGAAATGCACGAATCAATCCGCGCCGGTCGATGGTTCATCAAACGTCCACGCGGCGGTTGGTTTCGGATCCTTCCCAATGTTCAGGTAGTACCGGATGTAATCGATGTCCACGAGCCCGGCGCCTTGGCCGAGATCGATCCGCAACTCGAGTTGTTTGGCGTTGCTACGAATGGGAATGACATGCTCGCGCCATTGATTGTCATGCTTGACGACAAAAACCTGGCTCCGGTCTTTCGACCAGACGGGTAGTTCCGGCGTGTTCCAGTAAACGCGAAACTCACCGACGCCGCTGCTACGAAGACGCAGTTCCAGTGCGGCGGTTTCATCCGGTGTCGTCACGCGATCCGGCCCGGGGACGACCGGGCATCGAATGGAAGGCGACTTGCCCACGCAGAACACTGTCAACTTGCCGTCGGACACTTCCATCTCCACGTCTTTGCCTTCGACCCATCGGTCCGACGGTTTGATCGAAGCGCCGTGTTGACCGATCGGTTTTACAGGGTCGAGCAGGTTCGGGTTGATGATGACCACAGGAGGTTTGGTCGTTCCGTCTTTGCCCACATCCTTTTGAGCGACTTTGGTGTCGTCCTTCATTATGACGGTCGTACTGTCTTTGGTGACGGTGTTGTTGTCGTTCGGGTTGGTTTGCTTCGCGGCGAAGTCGCGTGCCGGGGAACGATCACGGCTGGCAATTGAATCTCGAGGCGTTGAATCGCTGGTTGGATTGTCAGTCGGACGGTCGTTGTTGTTACCGTCACCTCGCATGCCGAACAGGATTCCCACGACAATCACGACAAGGATGACCACGCCGGCGAGTGCGGCCGGGATCGGGGACTTGCTGGTTGGTGTGGTGGCGGCCGCGCCGGCTTTCAACTGGGCGTCCCATTGGGCGGCGTTTAGCGCCCGGCGGAGGTCGGCCAGCAGTTCGTCGTAGTTGTCGTGCCGGTCGCGCGGTTGCGGCTCCAGCATGCGGGCGATGACGGCGGACGTTTCGTGTGACACGTCCGGCCTCACCTCCTTCAACGTAATCGCCCGCCGTTTGAGTCGCTCCTGCACCACATCCCTCGATGTTGCGCCCTGAAACGGCGGCCGCTGTGCCAGCAGGTGAAACAACGTGGAACCCAGGCTGTAAATGTCAGCACGGAAATCAACCTGTTCGCGCTGAATGACTTCGGGAGCAACGTAGTAAGGGGTGCCGACCAGTCCCGCGCCCTGCATCTCGATTTCATGCAACGCCCGGGCGGTGTCGTAGTCGAGTAGCTTGCACGTACCGTGACCGTCGTATTGCATGTTGGCGGGTTTGACGTCCAGGTGCGCGAAGCCGGCATCGTGCACAGCCTTGAGTCCCTCGGCGACGTCGATGCCGAGTTTGATCGCCTTGGCCTCCTCCACCAGCCAACGGTCCTCGATGATGCGGTCAAGCCGCTCGCCGGTGAGCAGTTCCATGGCGATGTAAGGCCGCTGCGCCTTTTGCGCGACGCTGTAAATCTTCACCACGTTGGGGTGGTTGAAGGAGCGCATCGCCTTGGCTTCGGCGAGAAACTTCTCGACGCGCTGCGTGTGGTCTTCGCCTTTCTTTTTCAGGAATACCTTGATCGCGCAGTCGCGACGTGAATGCTGATCGACCGCCTGGTACACAATGCCCGCGCTGCCCTGGCCGAGCACTTTGGTAAGCAGGTACTGGTCCAGCATGCCGGGTACGGTGGTTTGGCGACCGCACGAAGGGCAGGTGATGTCGGTCAGTGGGCTCGCATCGGCGACGTCGATCGATGCACCGCACTGGTTACACTCCGTGCTCGGCACTTGCTCGACAAAAGTTG
This sequence comes from Phycisphaeraceae bacterium, assembly GCA_028281215.1. Lineage (GTDB taxonomy): Bacteria > Planctomycetota > Phycisphaerae > Phycisphaerales > Phycisphaeraceae > JANQKH01. Next base: position 11,297 of record JANQKH010000083.1, read on the forward strand.
TTGACGCCATCGCGGACACTCCCGCTGGTTTGATCGTCAAGTCGGCACGAATTCATTGACGATTCGTGAGAATTGTAGTCTCAGCGGCGGGAGGGGACTTGATTGTGTCGGCCCGTTACTTTTCCTTCTTGCCGAAATTCCAGAATTGACCGGGTGTTGGTCGCTTGAGATTGATCTGTCCCGTGGCGGTGTAGCCGATCCATTTGATTTCCATGTCCTTCGCGTCCTTGGGCAGGAAAATCTCGACCGATTCCAGTTTGCCCTGTTTGCCGGCGGTGTCGATGTTAATGACGTGCGGTTGCCACCGGCCAGGTTCCAACTTGGATCGGCTTTCGCCTTCAATCACGAAGCCTTTGTTGCTGCCGTTCTCCTTGCCGCGGCCTTTGAAACGGAACTTGCCTTCGGCTTCGCCGTCCACGCGGACCATCAGGATAAAATACACCTCGCGCCGCTTGATATCGATCGACAGTTTTGACCGGGCGATCCGCGCATTGTTTTTGCCCTTTTGCGGAATGAGTAACCAGACGTCATCGAACTTATACGAGTTGGTCTCGTGCATCGCCCAGCCAAGCGGTTTGGCGTTCTTTTTCCCTTCGGAAAGCAATCGCTTTTGTTTCGCGACAAGGATCGGGTCCACCATGAACCGCCGATCGCTCGCGTTGGGCAGGTTGTGCCACTCGATTGCGATCCAGTTCTTGCCCTTCTGAAGTTGGGGCAACGCCTTGGTCAGATCAAATTGTTGAACACCGGTGATGGCGGACACGCCTTTGTCTTTGGCCTCAGCGCCGCTGCCTTCCAAGCCTGGCGACCGCGATGCCTCCTTGCCGTTGAGATAGATCACGCAAGGATCAAACGTACGGACAAGCAGATTGAGATTGTCGATTCGTTCAAGGTTGTCGATTTCGAACGGTGTACGCATGTAGAACGCGGTGTTCCGGTCGTGCATGGAATCGAGAATGGTCTTGGCGAAGCTGAGGCGTCCGATGGAGAAGACGGCTTCGCCGGTTGACCAGCCGCCGGCGTTGTAATCACTGGCGGTCCACGTGCCGGTCGGGTGCTTGGCGTCGGACCAATAATGCCACTTGGCGAAGCGCGGGATCAGGATGCGCGCGTCGGCATCGTTGATCGCGAAGTGGCGGTAATAGTTTTTATTTTTGCTGTCTTGTGGGTCGATCCAGACGACGCCGCGGGAGATTGCCGGTGGGGTGTCGCCGGGGCTTTGAATGGTTTTGTCCTTCGGTGGGCTCGGCGGTGTGGCGACGAGGCGCGGCAGCAAGGGCGCCGTAGGGCGCAACACTTTCAAACCGCCGTTGGCGGTATCGCCCACAAGGACAAACTTGCTGCGATCCGTGGGTACGCCACCTTTGACGGCCGCCAGTTCGACGTACCCCTGGCCGCCGAATTCGGCAAAGTCCACTTGAAGGTCAATGGCGCCGGCTTGAGGGAAATCGACAGTAAGTATTCGAGCGACCCGTTGGGTGGCTGCGGCTGGTGCGGCGCGTCCGTTCAGTGACAGTCTGGCGTGATCATCGGCAGCCAGGAAAAACGTCCATTTGCCTGCCTCGGGAATCACCACGCGTCCGGCCATGCGCGCAGCGAAATGATCGGCGAAGACTTTTTTGCCATCGCCCTCAGTAAACGGCACGTCCTTTCGGAACATACCAACCGATCTCGTACCATCAGCAAAGTTGATCACCGGCACGAACAGGCGGGACACGTCCTGTGCGGGCTTGCGACCCTCCAGCACGGCCATAGCGCTGGCCTCATCCTTGATTGACTTATCGCCAGGCGAAACGATCACCACCGCAAATCCGTTTTCGTTGTCTTTGGGGACCGTCGGTTTCGTACTAGTGTCTGGCGGCGGTGTCTGTTTCACGACAGGTTTGGGTAGCGGCGGAAGGTAAGGTTCATCGCCGTCGACATGTTTCTTGTAAAACGCGATGATCGCTGCGGCGTCATTCCGTGACCGAGCCGGATTGAGCAGTGCCGTTTTCACAGCCAGTGGAAGCGATGGTTCGATCGCGACGTTTTCGACCGTCGTATACGAAACACGAAAGTGCCCGAGTGTGTGTTGCTTGTGTTCCGACAGGTGTTTGAGTGTGACGACCAGACGCCGTTTGGGCGGGGCGGCGGATTCGATTCCTGTTAGATCATCCGAAAACCGCAGGTCATCCAATGCAATGTACGCGGATTTCGGATCGATGATTTCGATCTCGGCGAATCGACCGAGCAGTTCGCGCACGTCCCATCCTGTTGACACAAACGATCGGTTGCCGCGATTGCCCGGCACAGGCATGGTGCGAACCGGTTCGCCGTCCACGAGCAGTCGAATCTGCGCTTTACCGACGCCGGCAATCTTGAATCGAATGGCCTGGTTGCGAACCACAAACGGCGCGCTGCGCAGTTTGCCGGTCGCGTCGAGTCGCTTCTTCTTTCTGCCCTTCTTCCATAGTGAATCAAAAATTAAATCTTTCTGAGTCAATTTTCCTGGGAA
>JANQKH010000089.1 GCA_028281215.1 Phycisphaeraceae bacterium
TGCCCGCGACAATGACCGCTCCGCTGTCCCCGCCGGCCGACCAGCCGGCTTTGCTGTCGAGCAAAAGGCCGCCCTTCTTTTTCCCTTCTTCGGAATGGCACTTGTAGCACCGGGCGATCAGGATGGGGCGGACTTCCTTTTCGAAAAACTCAAGCGACGCGGCATCGAGCGGTGCGTCGGCGGCGACCGCAGTGCCAGGCACACAGGTGCACAAAGCAATCACACCAATGAATTGAAGGAGCGCGCGTTTCATCTGAACCGTTTCCATAGCGATGACGTCACCGTGCCGTCTCACCCGAACGGAGGGCGCGTTGCGGTTTCGTAGGTTCATCGGGATAGAGTTTGGCGACGTAGTCACCGTAGCCGTTGAAGAGTTTGGTTTTCTTTTCCGGCCCGCCGCGCGGATGGGCATCGGCGACGAGCATGTATTCGCTTGCCTGACTCCATCGCGGATGCGGGATGTTCGGATTCACATTGCTGAGGAAGCCGTACTCGTGCGTGTATGGCGGTCGTGCCCAGAACGTGAGCGGTTTCTTTTCAAGGAACTCGATCTTCACAATCGACTTCGGCGACTTGTAGCCGTACTTCCACGGCACGATCAAGCGAATCGGCGAACCATGTTGTTTGAGCAGCGGCTCGCCGAAGATGCCGGTAACCATCAACGCCAATTCGTTCATCGCTTCATCCATGCGCAGCGCTTCGTGATAAGGCCATGCGTAACCGTGCCCCAACCGTTTGGAAAGCGGAATGCCCGGCATATGTTTTTCATCGGACGCGGTCGAGAACCGGACATACTTCGCACTGCCTTTCGGGTCCGCCTTTTTGAGCAAGGCACTGAGCGGGAAACCGGTCCACGGCACGTCCATCGCCCAGGTCTCAACACAACGGAAGTGATAAACCCGCTCTTCCATGTCCATCTTGAAGATGTCGTCCAGGTCAACCGTCTGCGGCTTGTTGCACGCGCCGGTGATTTCGATTTTCCAGGGCTCGACCTTAAATGGATCAGTGTAGAGATAAACCGGTCCGCCGCGTCCGGGCAGGAACTCGTAAAAGTTGTTGTGCGTGGCGGCGACGACGCGGTCGGTCATCTTGACGCCCTTGCCGGCGAACTTTTCGCTGCGCTTGTACGGAAACTTTTGGAGATAGGCTTTGGTTTTCAGCGGCACCTGCACAGCCGGATGACGCAACGGCACGGCGACCTTCGCGTCGTCATCGTTTTGGGCACACGCGGTCGCCATCGGCCAACCGCCCGCCATCATGCCTGCCACACCCATCTGTTTCAGAATGGTCCGCCGATTGAAAAACACCTCCGGTGGGGTGACATCAACGTCCCGGAACTGTCGCTGGTTGCCGATGGTCCGCGTCACGTTCAATTGCGGTGTGGGTTTGCTTTGCGTCCGTTGCGTTTTCGCTGCCATCATGGCCTCCATCCAAAAAGCTGCGGCGTCGAACTCCATTGTCGATCGGCCGGGTCAGGTTATTGTAATACGCATCGGAGATTTGCCGGAGATTGGTGCAGTTGCGGGGGATTACGGCGATTTCTTGTTACGTGAATCCAAGTTCACTCCGTCGACACTTCCTCGCCCTCGTTTAACAGCGCCGCGCGGAGGGTGTGCCAAGGCAGGGTTGCACATTTGACGCGCATCGGGAATCGCTTCACACCGGCGAGGGCGTCAAGCGTTTCAAAATCGTCGTGGT
>JANQKH010000179.1 GCA_028281215.1 Phycisphaeraceae bacterium
GACGGTCTTTGCACTGCCAGACAAGCGGCCAGTGGCACCAATACATCCCCGTCATGTTCAGACGCACCATGCACTGTCTGCACGGACCGTCGCGTGATCGTGATATCCTGTCGCCATGACCTGCCAATCCATTCAGAAACTTTGTGTCGTCGCGATGATCTGCCTGCTGGGCATGATGCAGTTCGGCTGTGAATCGACTGGAAAACTCGAACGATACGAAGCTGTGCACCCCCAGATGGGCACACAGTTTCGCATCGTGCTCTACTGTGACAGCGATCACCTGGCCAAGCATGTGTTCGAGCATGCCTTCGAGCGCATCGATCAACTCAATAAAATCCTCAGCGACTACGACCCGGACAGTGAACTGAACGCGTTGTCGATCTCGTCCGGCAGCGGCAAGGGGGTGCCGGTCAGCCGCGACTTGTGGAACGTGTTGGTCCGCGCGCAGAAAATGTCGGTCGCCAGCGACGGTGCGTTTGACGTCACCGTTGGGCCGTTGGTCAAACACTGGCGTCGCGCGCGGCGCATCCGTGCGATGCCGCGCGATGATCGAATCGCCAAGGCGCTCGAAGCGGTTGGCTATGAAAAAATCATCTTCGATGCCGATGCGAAAACGGTCAAGCTCGACGGCAACCAGATGCAACTCGACCTCGGCGGCATCGCCAAGGGTTACGCCGTGGACGAAGCGATGGCGATTATTCGCGATCACGGTGTCACGCAGGTGCTCGTCGACGGCGGCGGCGACCTGGCGCTCGGCGACGCCCCGCCCGGCAAGGCCGGCTGGCGTATCGGGCTCATTCCGCTCGATGGACGCGACGCCCCGCCCAGTCGATTTATCAAAGCTCACAACGTCGCGATCGCCACCTCCGGCGACGCCTGGCAGTATGTTGAAATCGACGGCAAACGCTATTCACACATCGTCAACCCGAAAACCGGTTTGGGGCTGACCGATCACAGCATGGTCACGGTCATCGCCCGCGACTGCACCACCGCCGACGCGCTGGCCTCCGCGGTCAGCGTGCTCGGCCCCGAAAAGGGATTGCAACTCGTGGAGAAAACAGACGGCGCGGCAGCCATCATCGTGCGCCAACCGGGCGAGCAGGTCGAGACGCATGAATCAAAGCGCGTGCAATCTTTGAATATTGAGCGTGCGAAATGACCTGGTGTATGTAAACGCAGAGGCGCAGAGATTGCAGAGACACAGAGAGAAATCATGATTCAGGAACCGGGCGAAGAATTGAACCAGCTTTCAAAGAAGGTCATTGGCGCGGCGATTGCCGTACACAAGGAACTTGGGCCGGGATACCTGGAGTCGGTCTATGAGTCGGCGTTGTGTATTGAACTGACCAAACAACAGATTCCTTTTCTACGGCAATATCGAATGACGGTAATGTATGCCGGACACGAAGTGGGAGAAGGCCGCATCGATCTTTTGGTTGACGCGCGTCTGGTCATTGAATTGAAGGCTGTGGAAAGAACTATGGACCTCCACAAGGCACAGGTCTTGGCCTACTTGAAAGCCACAAGATGCCAGTTGGGTTTGTTGATCAACTTCAATGTAACCAAGCTTTACGAAAGCATCAGCCGAATCGTCAATACTGGTCGCTAACACGATCAAACCATCAAATCCTTCCCCTCTGCATCTTCGCCTTCTCTGCGCCTCTGCGTTTAAACACCATCACGTAAGCACTTGTGCCAGGTCCGCGATACACTCGCCGCATGAATCTCATCTTCCTCGGATCAGGCGCGTTCGGCATTCCCACGCTTTCTCATTTGTGTGAACAACACGACGTCCGCGCCGTCGTGTCGCAACCTGATCGCCCCGCCGGCCGCAAACGACAGTTGACGCCGACGCCTGTCTCGCAGTTTGCGATCGAGCATGCGCTCGACTTGTATCGCACGGACGACGCCAACGACAATGCTTTCGTCGATACGATGAAACAAACCGACGCCGACGCCGCGATCGTCATCGCCTTCGGTCAAAAGCTCAGCCCCGCACTGATCCATGCACTCGCGCCCGTCGTCGTCAATCTGCATTCGTCGCTGTTGCCCAAGTACCGCGGCGCGGCGCCGATCAACTGGGCCATGATCGAAGGCGAAACCGAGACCGGTGTGTCCGTCATCGGCCTCGCCCAAAAAATGGACGCCGGCCAAGTTTACGCCACGCAAAGCACGCCGATCGATCCGCTGGAGACAGCAGGCGAATTGCACGACCGTTTGTCTGAAATGGGGCCGGTGGTGATCGATGAGGTACTGAACGCCATCGCGTCCGGCACGCTCGAAGGTTCGCCGCAGATCGAAGGTCAGGCGACGCGGGCGCCCAAACTGAAAAAAGCCGACGGTTGGGTGGATTGGTCGCAACCCGCCGATCGCGTGCGTACCCGCATTCATGGGCTAACACCCTGGCCGAGCGTGACCGTCACTTGGCGACAGGCAAATGGCCAGGAGCAACCGCTCAAACTCTGCCGCGTCGCAAGCCATCCGAATGCCGACTACGGCGGCAAAGAACCCGGCATCATCCTGCCCAGCACCCACATCGCCTGTGGCGTCGGCACGCTGGAATTGCTTGAAGTGCAAATCCCCGGCAAACGTGTGATGACCATTGATGAGTTCACACGCGGTCATCAATTGCAACCGGGTGATCAATTGATCAGTTCACCACCCGCGACTTGAAACTCGTATTCCCCCGTTTAGCCGGCGATCGCAGATCGCCGCTCTCGCCGGTACGGTGGGTTAATGGATGCATCGAACACCCGGTTAAAGCCTGCGAATATGAAACCCGCCGTCCACATCGATCACCGCGCCGGTCGAGTATGGCAGGTAACCGTCCACAATGGCGAGCACGGCCTTGGCGACATCGTCGGTCTGCCCCCATCGTCTGATCGGCAGCAGATCGCCTTCGAGGATGAGTTTGTCATACTTTTCCTTCGCGCCGCGCGCCATGTCGGTATCGATCACACCGGGGCGGATTTCGTAGACATTGATGCCTTCACCGGCAAGACGGGCAGCGAACAGGTCGGTCATCATCGACATGCCTGCTTTGGCGATGCAGTATTGCGACCGCTCAACCGTCGCGGCGTAGGCGCTCAGTGAGTTGATGTTGATGATGCAGGCGACTTGAGGCGTGAGCCGCGACGACACATCGCGGCTTGCGGTGTTCTGTCGCTCCACCATTTGCCGCGCCGCCAGTTGTGTCAGAAAAAATGCGCCTTTCAGATTCGTATCCATCACGCGATCGTAGATTGCTTCGTCAGCGATAAGAATGTCTTCTCTTCGCGCGGGCGGGATACCGGCGTTGTTGACGAGGATGTGAATGTCGCCGAAGGCTTTGACCGTTTCATCGAAGAGGCGCTGGCGATCCTCGGCGCGACCAACGTCCGCCTGCACGGCGATCGCCTGACCGCCGGCCGCTTTAACCTGTTGCACCGATTCATTCGCGGCTTCCTCGTTGCCGAAGTAGTTGACGAC
>JANQKH010000211.1 GCA_028281215.1 Phycisphaeraceae bacterium
CACGTCGGCGTTGGGATCATCGCTGGCGGACGGTTTGAAGTCGTCCATCGGTGGCAACTCGACCGGCAGGTCACTTACATCGACGGGAACAATCTCGCCATCCGGGCCGTGCAAGATGGGGAGATTGTTCCCGTCGATGAAAGTGACCTGCCGGTCGAGTTGCCACCGATGGACGACTTCAAACCGTCCGCCAGCGATGATCCCAACGCCGACGTGCAGACCCCGCTCAGCCGCGCGCCCGAAGACTGGAAATTCATCGAGCGCGACGGCAAGCGATACGTGCGTGAACTCAACACCATGCCGCAATGGGCCGGCTCGTGTTGGTATTACCTGCGCTTCTGCGACAACAAAAACGACGAACGGTTCGCGAGCAAGGAAGCCGAACAGTATTGGATGCTCAGCGAAAAGGCGTCAGGCGGCGCGCACACCGGGGGCATCGACATGTACGTCGGCGGCGCCGAACACGCCGTATTGCACCTGCTCTATTCACGCTTCTGGCACAAGGTGCTGTTCGACCTCGGCCACGTCAGCACGCCGGAACCGTTCGGGCGGTTGTTCAATCAGGGATACATCCAGGCGTACGCCTACACCGACAGCCGCGGCGTGTACGTTCCCGCCGAGGAGGTCAGCGAACACAAAGACCGCGAAGTCGAAGTGGAATACAAATCGGGCAAACGCAAAACCACGTTCTACCACGGCGACACACCCGTCCTTCAGGAATACGGCAAAATGGGCAAAAGCCTGAAAAATGCCGTCAGTCCCGACGAAATGTGTGAACGCTACGGTTGCGATTCGCTCCGCCTTTACGAGATGTATCTTGGCCCGCTCGATCAATCCAAACCGTGGCGCACGGACGACGTCATCGGCGTGCACCGGTTCCTCCAACGCCTGTGGCGAAACTTTGTCAATGAAGACACCAACGAACTGCTCGTCACCGACGATGCGCCCAGCGATGACCTGCGCAAACAATTGCACAAGACCATCAAAAAGGTCAGCGACGACATGGAACGCATGGGCTACAACACCGCCATCGCAGCGTTGATCGAGTTGAACAACGCGCTGGTGGCGCTCGATCGGGTGCCGCGAGAAGTGGCCGAACCGATGGTGTTGTTGCTCGGCCCGCTGGCGCCGCACGTGGCCGAGGAACTGTGGAACCGCATGGGACACGCCGACTCGATCACCTATCAACCCTGGCCGGTCTATGACGAATCACTGTTGGTCGAAGACACGATCGAACTGCCGGTGCAGATCAACGGCAAGGTGCGCGGCCGCATCCACATCCCCGCCGACGCCGACAACGATACTGTTGAATCCATCGCCAAAGCCGACGACAAAGTCGCCGCCGACCTCGCTGGCAAAACCATCCGAAAAGTCATCGTCGTTCCCGGCCGAATGATCAACATCGTGGCGAATTAGACGGGCGAAAGTTTGTTGTTTTCTTGCGTGGAACACTGAGAACACCGAGTGGGGAGTGAGATTGATGATGTGAATTAGAAAGAGTTGACAAACGAACACTCAAAACACTCCATACTTCTTCTCACACTCTCATCACCTCCGGGTGACCTCGTTGTTCCAACCAGTCAGTGGAAAGCGTGATGAAAAAAAACGAGCGGGCGGCTTACGCCACCCGCTCGCGTCACCAGGGAAATTGAGAAGTCTGGCTTAGTAATCGCAGTGGGACTTGCTGCATGCCACGCGGCTGCCGGGGATGTACCGTTTCTTGGTCACATATTCGTACCGGGCCGGCACCCATACTTTCTGGTAGCAGCCGGGTTTGGTCATCACGCGGTAGGGTCGGCCGCAACGGTCGTAGCGTGTGCAATACACCGGCGGAATGTAACGCGTCGTGTAATGACCATGCGACACACAGACGCGCTCGCGATAGGTTTCATACCGGCCGGGTGTCGTGTGATAGTGCACCCTTGCGTGTGTCTGGTGATACCCCGCGTGCCCGCGATGATGGCTCACGTGCCGGCGACCAAAGTCAATGTGAATCCCGAAGCCGCTTCGACTCACGTGGCTGCGGCCCCGCGTCGAACAGGAGTTGTGCCCCGCTTCGGCAGGCGCGGCGGCGAAGGTGAACCCGGCCATCATGGCCAGAGTTGCGACTGTGGTGGCGATTGGATGATGTGCAAACATTGTTCTTTTCCTTGTGTTGAAGTTCCCTGAACCGTTACCTTGCCCGACGCCACGCGAGAACGGTCACGTGCAAACCGTTGGTTGAGGCTGGATCCGATGCCTGCGTATTGATACGCACACATACTGTACGAGTTCGTACTATTTTTCATTTTTGCAGAAAGTTTTTCATGCAGGATCATCCCCGGGATGGGAACAACACCGTAAACGCATTCAAAACAGGCAGTTGTGAATCAACCACAGAGATGAACCAACATTCAACCCACCGGCGAAACAGGCTTGCCTGATGCCGCGGATTCGTAGACACCCGCCATCAACGCCGCCTGGATGGCGCCGAGGCGCACGCCGGACTCAACGGTCTCGATGCCTTGCACCCCCTGAATGAAACGTTCCAAGGCACTGTTGCTCGGCAGGTCGGTGTTTACTTTCGGGTACTTCACTTTGCCCCATGCGTTGTGGACTTCCATCCACGAACCGTACCAGCCGTCGATTTCGATTCGACCGCCGTCGAAGAGAAAGGTCATGCGGCAACCTTCCGAAGCGCAGTCGCCGTTGAATGTCAGGTCGGCTGTCACCTCGTTGGTGAATCGCACGTGAATGGAACTGCTGACGTCCACCTTTTCGCCGCAACAGTCGATGCTTGCCGACACCTCGGCCACCGGTTGATCGACAGCAAAGCAAAGGCTCGCCAGCACGTGAGCGCCGGTGTCGAAAGCGAATCCACCGCCGGACCATTCCGGCTGCACGCGCCACGAACCGCGACACCAGTTGAGCCAGTTTTGACTGAGCCAACCGTTGACCTTTCTCAGTGGCCCCAATCCAATGTCACTATGCGGCGCATGAATTACGCGTCGCAGGTAATCCAACTCCGACGTGCAAAGCGTGTTGTACCCCACCACAAACACCAACTGCGGCGACATTGATGCAATCCTGGCTTCCAATTTCTTCGCTTGGTCCACGCGCGTCACCATCGGCTTCTCGACGAAGACATGACAACCCGCATCCAATGCCAGATTGATCTGTTCAAAGTGCAGCGTGTGCGGCGTGGCGATCACCACCGCGTCGGGTTTCGTCTTCGCGAACGTCGTCGCGATATCAGTCGCGATCACCGGCGGCTGTTCCATTTCGGCCAGATGTTCAGCAATAAACGCCGCAGCGGTTTTTTCATCCACATCCACACACGCAACCACCTGGCAATCCTCACGTTCGGCCAGCGTGCGCGCGTGATAACCGGCAAACTTTCCGCAACCGATCATGGCGAAGCGAACGGGTGGCATCGGTGTGGTCGATATCGACCAAAAGACGCCGCCTGGGTCAGTAGAAATGGCGGGATGAGCGAATCGGACGGTGCGTGTGGTCGATCGTTATTCAGGCAAAGGCGGGAAATGGCTGTGATCTTGCCTTATGATGTATGCAACAGCATGGAATCGCGCCAAGGAAATCTCCATGAATCGTCGTTTTCTGCCCGCAATCCACGTTTTCGCCCTCATTGCCGCCCTGCTCACCGTCTTCGCCGACGGCCGATCCGCCTCCGCTCAGACCGATCGCGAATTGGACTTGCTCCGCTCCATCGGCAAGCGACTGGCGATTGTCGAAAAGCGATCGCAGGATCCGTTCATCGCGGCGATGGACCGCAGGGACGTGTTCGGCCTGCTGGGCCAATACCGCCGCGCCACCGATGACGACACCCGCTCGAAGGTCGCCAACGGTCTGATCAAACTAGGTGACGCCGGCTCGTTGCGGCTGCTCGACCTGCTTGAAACGGAACTCAAGCACAGTGTCAGCAGCTACAAACGAGACTTTCAAAAACAGGTCACCAAAACGGTGCGTGAACGTCGCAAGGGTGTAACCGAAGCCGACATCGCCGCGCTGCAAAAAACGGTTGTCGATCTGGCGCGCGATCCCGGCCTGACCAAAGACATGATCACCAAAGAGAGCGACAAGGCGATGGAGAAACTGGAGGAACTGCTGAGCATCGACCGCACGGATGTGCTCAGCAACCCCAAACTCAGAGCAGCGCGCAAACGCATCGTCGATCTGGCGATGATGTCCAAACGCGCGGCCGACGGGCTGTCTTCCAAATTCCAGGCCGCGAAACAAAAAGCGCCGGACCTGGTCGCGATCGATCAGGAACTGGTGGCGGCGGAAGAGTTGGCTTCGCTGATGGCGACGCCGATGTCGAAAGACGCGATCGACGTCATGTTTGAAAACGAAAAGATCGCCAAGCAATTGAAAGATCCCCTCGAAGCTGAGGCAGCCAAGCTTTTGAACCTTCGCCGGATTCGCGTCGGCATGCGGCCGTTAAAGATCGATCCGATTCTCGGCGATGCCGGCCGTGATCACAGCAAGGACATGAAAACACTCGGTTTCTTCAGTCATACGTCGCCGGTGTCGGGCAAAACCACGCCGTGGGACCGCGCCAGAAACTTCGGCACGACCGCGTCGGGTGAAAACATTGCCGCCGGTTATCCTTCACCCGATGCCGTCATCCGCGGCTGGTGGTACAGTCCCGGTCACCATCGCAACATGATGAACCCGCGCTTTAGCCGCGTCGGTCACGGTCGCGTGGACCGGCACTGGACGCAACTGTTCGGTTCTTGAACCGTTCGCCATTCACTTTTGAGCTTTGAGGTAGCGGCTCAACACCCCAACATTCTTCGCAAACACTCTGCAATCGATGACGCCTGATTCGGGCGTGGTCTTGTGATGTTTGAGCAGACCGCCCTTTTCCACCCAAGCGCCGCGTGCATCCATGGCACGGATAATGACTTGAACGGTCCTGTCCGATGGTTTTCCGCCGAAAGCGCTTAAAACACTGGGGTCGGCGCCCTTGCATTCGATGGCCGACACGGCGCTGTGATACTGCTTTTCGATGCCGTCAAGTTTGCTGTCGACTTTCCAGCCGTAATGGTCCGGCAACCGGCTGTCGTCGTAGGTCAACTGATGCCGACGGTCCTTGTCGCGATAGAAATAAAGCGGGCGGTTGGTTTTCATTTCGTAGAAGCGTGCGAGCCGGCCGTCCTTCAATGCGCTTTTGCGCAGGTAGGCGATCGCTTTAGGGATGGGTTTGAGATACTTCGTATCTCCGGT
>JANQKH010000222.1 GCA_028281215.1 Phycisphaeraceae bacterium
AAAGTACGGACCCAACCGGCAAGTCAATCGTGATGTTCGGCGCCGGTGGCGCGGCACGGGCGATCGGCGTGGAAACCGCACTGCCCGGCGCGGCGTCGATCACCGTGGTCAATCGATCCGCCGATCGCGGACAAGAACTGGTCGCCCTACTAAACGAGAAAACATCGTGCCGCGCAGCGTTTGAACATTGGGATGGCGACTTCAACGTGCCCGCAGACGCTGACGTTGTCGTCAACGCCACATCCATCGGTCTGTTTCCTGACATCGACGCCCGGTTAAACCTCAATCTGGAATCACTGCAACCCCACATGCTCGTTGCAGACGTCATACCCAATCCACCGCGAACCCGGCTGATTCGCGACGCCGACGCGCGCGGTTGTCCCACGCTCGACGGCATGGGCATGCTCGTCAACCAGGGCGTCGTAAGTATCAAATATTGGACCGGCCAGGACGTTAACCCCACCGTCATGCGCGCCAAGTTGGAGGAACTGTTCACCGACTGATCCTACGCCGGCGCCAACGCATCAACTAACACCGTCGCTTTTCGACCAACCCAACCGAGATTGCCATGAATCACACCGTCCATTTCCGTTTGACGCGGTTTACCACGATTGTTTCCATCGCGATGAGCCTCGTGCTTTACCAGGCGATGGCCGAAGCTGGCCGCAAGCCAACGCGGCGAAACGTTTTGCTGATTTCCGTCGACGACCTGAACGACTGGGTCGGTTGTCTCGGCGGTCATCCGCAAGCGAAGACGCCTGCCATTGATACCTTGGCGAAGCGCGGCACACTGTTCGCCAACGCCCACTGCCAGTCGCCGGTCTGTAATCCCTCGCGCGCCAGTCTGCTGACCGGCCGCTACCCGCACGCGACGGGCATCTACTTTCTGTCGCCCGGCTACGAACAGGCGCCGACGCTCAAAGGCGTCAAGACGCTGCCGGAACGGTTCGCCGCCGACGGTTACCACATCATGGGCGTGGGCAAGATCTTCCACAACCGCGGCAACCGCGTGTTCGCCCAAATTGGCGAGTTCGGCGGATCGCTCGGCGGATTCGGACCGCGACCGAAAAAGAAAATCAGCCAACCGCACGGCCACCCCCTTTGGGACTGGGGCGCGTTCCCCGATCGCGATGAGCAAATGCCCGACCACAAGGTCGCCGACTGGGCCATCGAGAGACTCGACAAGCAACACGACAAACCGTTCTTTCTCGCCGTCGGTTTCTGGCGGCCGCACGTGCCGATGTTCGTGCCGAAGAAATGGTTCGACATGCACCCGCGCAAGGATGTGAAATTGCCCAAAGTGTTGAGCAACGACACAGAAGACCTTTCTTCGTACGCGCGCAATCTGACCAGCCTGAAACACGTGTCGCCAACGCACAAGTGGATGACTGAAAGCGGACAGTGGCCGCACGCCGTGCAATCGTATCTCGCGAGTACAACGTTCGTTGATGCCCAGGTCGGCCGGGTGATTGCTGCGCTGCATCGCAGACCGCATCGCGATAACACGGTGATTGTGTTATTCGCCGACCATGGCTTCCACCTCGGTGAGAAGAACCACTGGGCCAAGCGGACAATCTGGGAAGACTCCACGCGCGTGCCGTTAATCGTTGTCGACCCGTCGCGCAAAGGAAATCAACGGTCCACCAAGCCCGCCGAGTTGATCGATATCTATCCCACCCTGCTCGAACTGGCCGGCCTCGACGCCGACCCCGCCCAGCAAGGTCAAAGCCTTGTCCCCCTGCTCGACAAACCCGACGACCCCAATTGGAAACACGTCGCCCTGTCCAACTTCGGCCCCGGCAACCATGCCGTGCGCAGTGAACGCTACCGATACATCCGCTACAACGATGGCTCCGAAGAACTTTACGACCACGACAACGATTCACATGAATGG
>JANQKH010000235.1 GCA_028281215.1 Phycisphaeraceae bacterium
GTAGGCGGGCAGTTGTTTGTTTTTGTGGCCGAGTTGCTCGGCGACGATCGAACCGCAACTTGGATGTTTGTTGACGTTCGGGTCACGACCGGGCGGGTAGCCGGTGAAGCAGATTTGATCGCCCGCCGAGTGCCCGGCGTTGTCGTGATGCAGACTGCGAACGATCGACCAGTCCTTAATGCACTTGGCGGACAACGGCAGCATGTCGCAAATGTTGATGCCCGGAACCGTGGTTTTCATGGTGCCGAACGCGCCGCGGTATTCGGTGGGCGCGAAGGGCTTGGGATCCCAAGTTTCGTGTTGACTCGGGCCGCCACGCATCCAGAGAATGATGACCGAGTGTTCACGCTTGGTCGGCTTGCCTTTCGCAGTTGCATGAGCTTCGGCGCAGAGCAGATCACCAAGCGCAAAGCCCCCCATGCCGAGCACACCGGCTTTAACAAACGCGCGGCGCTCATCACGTAATGTGCGATGGAAATCATCGCATCCGAGTTTTTGCTTGCGTGTCGGCATGGGAATTGGTTACTTACTCGCCGCTTTCACTTCAGCCTTTTCGATCGCGATCTGAAACGGAATGTCGTGGTTGATGTTCTGATTGTTGAACCGAACCTGCACGCGGACCTTGGCGGTATGCGTGCCGGCAGGCGCGCCTTTGTCAGCGATGACCACAGGCTTACCATCCACGGCGCCTTTTTCGATTTTGAGGTTCTTCTCAAACCGCACGTTCACGCCGCTGGGCGCCTGGAGCGAAAGTGACACCACATCGTCAAAGCCGAACAACCGCTGGATCTTGACCGGCAGTTCAACCTTTTCTCCCTGTTTGACTTTCACCTGCGGAATGTCCACTTTCAACGGCGACGCCGCGACATTGAGTGTGACTGCGGCGACCGGCACTTGCAGGTTAACCTTCCTTGGCTTTTTCGTCTGAGCGTCAAACGTCTTCAATCGGGCGTCGACCTTTTTCAATTCGTCGGCCGCGCGCTTGGCGAGTTGCTCCAGTTCCTTGGCGCGCTTGTCCGCTTCGGGCTTGGCATCCTTCGATGCCGTCTTCGCTGTCTCCTTCGCTTTTTTGACTTCCTCGGCAAGGGCCTTGCTTGTCTTGGTCAATTCTTCCTTGTCCTTCTTCGCGGCGTCCACGAGGATCGGGTTCGGGCGATAGTCGATCTGTCCCGAAGCGAGCAACACCAGCGAATGCGGTTGAATCTTGGCGTTGGTGCGAATGTCCAGTTGGATCTTGCCGTCGGTCTGCCCTTTCTTGATGGTGATCTGCTTGGTGGTGATTTCATTCTTGGGCAGACCGGTCACGTCGATCTTGACATCGGCGTTGAAACCATCGCGCTTGTGAAGCTTGATTGGGATCGTCAGTTTGCCCGCCCGACTCATGGCAAGGTCGGTCGATGACGAAATCTCAATGCTGAACGGCATTTGCTCCACTTCCATGACCGCCAGCGCAATGCCC
>JANQKH010000406.1 GCA_028281215.1 Phycisphaeraceae bacterium
CGACCATCGCCCCTTCCTCGTCGCTGATCCAGTCCAAACACACGCCGCGGAGATTGCCAACGATCGCACATGGCGAAAACTCGCTGCCCTCGGCCCGGTTAGCTTCGAAGGCAACAAACTCGTTAACGTCATCGATCACCTACGGAAAAAGTCAGACGTCAACTTCTTCGTCAACTGGTCGGCTTTGGAGGCGGCAGGCGTCGAAAAGGATTTGCCGCGCAGGTATGAACTGCCGCGCGGGACGGCAGCCGAGGCACTGAGGACGGTGTTGAAACATGCCGTCGAAGATGCGGAACTTGAACCGATGGACTTTGATGTCATCGAAGGCATCGTCTATGTGACCTCGGTCAATGATCTCGCCCGAAAAACCGAACAACTGCGTGTGTACGACATTCGCGGTTTCTGGACGATTGAAAAACCAATCGGCGACATCGATGGTGACCGCGAGCCCAGCACGTTGATTGACCACGAAATCTGGCTGTGCAAACAAATTCGCAGCCAATCGTCGAAGCTTGAATGGATCATTCCTTTCGATTCGGCGCGCCTGTTCGGTTATGGCGAACTGGTCGTCCGCGCCACCGCCGGGCAACACGCCGATCTCGCCGGCGTGTTGCATCGCATGCGCCGTCAAGGCGAAACAGCCTTGGACCGGCGCCACATGGATACGCGGACGGCGATCCGTCGTGACTACGTGATGGCCCAGCCGACACAGGTCACACGGATGAGTGTGGTCGACGCTGCAGCCAACCGCGCCTTGCTGCAAACGGTGACCGTTGATTGGGACGGGCGGAAAATTGACGGCGTGTTCGATGATCTGAGCCGGCGGACCGGCCTGCGCATCCGACCAGCGTGGGATGCACTCGAAGCCGCCGGCGTCGAAATGGACCTGCCCATCACACTACATCTGAAAAACCTGTCGGCAAGGCAGGTCTTAAACCTGGTTCTGGAACAAGCCGGCGCTGGCGCGGAACTGGAACCAATCGGCATCGCGATGAAAGCGGGCGTCGTTCACGTGTCCATCAAGCGAGCGCTCGACGAGGCGGCGACTTCCACGCGCGATTATTCAGTGCACGATCTGATCGAACCTGAAAAGATGAAGGGTAAAATGTTGCCGCCGGTTACCACATCCCAGCGCGAGGAACAACTCGCCGGCCTCGCCCAATTCGTACGTCGCGACCACGAATTCCTCACCGACGCCCCGCGGCGACCCTTAAGTCTTCATGGCCGAACCATCTTGCGTCTCGAGGCTACCGCCGCTGAGCACGATACCCTTCAACAACTGCTCGACGCTCTGCGCGGATCACGTCAACGGGCGACCAGGTGTGGGCATTAAGGGCGTTTTGATTCGCATCGCCTATCGCGGTGATTGCGCAACA
>JANQKH010000455.1 GCA_028281215.1 Phycisphaeraceae bacterium
CTGAGTTCAGCCGCCGCGCTGAACTTCTGACTATCGAGGCGGATTTGGATCGCGCCCAAGCCCATTTGGAAATCGCATCCGCCGCACTCAACCTCCTAAGCCAAACGCTTGGCGGTACCGATCATCGTAGTAACGTGACGCGCCTCGAAAACCGATCATTGGGTTCTCTTCCACCGGTTCGAAATCCCGTCCACCAATCAAATTGGCGTATTCGTTCGACTTGAAATCACTCATTCGGACGATCACGTCTTTCGGATAGAAAGCCGCCGCGATCATCCCAACTCCTTGTGCCAATTTGTCGATGAAAAACTGTGCCGGATCGTCGTAGCCCGCCGTCAACCGGTTGATCGATTGTCGAGCCTCATCGTCCGTCAATCGCTCCGGATACAACAACGCCATTGGATGAATTCTGATGGCGTTGTTGATGATGAACTCCATA
Organism: Phycisphaeraceae bacterium; assembly: GCA_028281215.1. Classification (GTDB taxonomy): domain Bacteria; phylum Planctomycetota; class Phycisphaerae; order Phycisphaerales; family Phycisphaeraceae; genus JANQKH01. The sequence continues at coordinate 440 of JANQKH010000455.1, forward strand.
CGGGCAAGGCCTACGCCGTCGTTGGGAATGAAGGAAAGTGATAGCGCTTCGTCCGGATTCGCCACGTTCATCATCACACGTGTTCGCGGTCGAGGTAGGTTTGTGAGACTCGTCGTTTCGACGTCATATGGCAGTAATCCGTCGTACACCACACCCGTATCTCCCGCGGCACAGCAAACCGTCACATCCTGTTGATTGCGGATGACTTCCGTTCCGTGATTTGTTCCTACGATCGCAGGCAGTCCGAGTTCACGGCTAACGATAGCGGCGTGACAGGTACGCCCGCCACGATTGGTTACTATCGCGGCGGCCATTTTCATGATCGGCTCCCAATCGGGGTCTGTCTTGTCAGTGACCAAGACCTCTCCCTCGCAAAAGTGTTGCAGTTCGTCGGTGTTGGTAATAATGTGGGCGGGGCCCTGACCGATGCGATCGCCGACCGCGCGGCCTTGAATGATTGACTTTCCCTTTTCAAGCAGGTGAAACGACTCCAGCGTGTCGCGCGACTTATGTGATTGCACAGTCTCCGGCCGCGCTTGAACGATGAACAAATCGCCCGTCTGCCCATCCTTGGCCCATTCCATATCCATCGGCGTGAATTGGCTTCTTCGTTTTGTGTAGTGATCTTCGATTACACATGCCCATCGTGCTAACGTCAAAATGTCGGTGTCATCAATAGCGAATCGCACGCGATCCTCCGGCGGAACAGGTACGTTCTTGGTCATCTTTCCTCCACCAACGTCATAAACCAACTTGAACTCTTTGGTACCGACTGCTTTCTTCAGAATCGGCTGATGGCCTGTTTTGAGAGTCGGCTTAAATACGTAGTATTCGTCCGGATTGACCGTACCCTGTACAACATTCTCTCCCAATCCAAACGCTGCGTTGATCAAAACTGCATCCCGAAATCCTGTTTCGGTATCGATTGAAAACATGACGCCCGATGCCCCGACATCCGATCGCACCATGCGCTGTATGCCAACGGACAGGGCGATTCCGAAGTGATCGAATCCTTTGTCCACTCGGTAGGAGATTGCTCGGTCCGTAAACAGTGAGGCGAAACATCGTCGGCAGGTGTTGAGAAGTTGTTCAGCACCTCGAACATTGAGATAGGTTTCCTGCTGCCCTGCGAAACTGGCATCCGGCAAGTCTTCAGCCGTCGCGCTGCTGCGCACCGCCACATCCACGACGCCACCAGATTCGTCACAAAGCTGTTGGTAAGCAGCCAGAATGCTTTTGCTCAAGTCGGCCGGCAGTTCGGTTTCCATGATGGCTTGCCGAACCCGGCTGCCGCGATCGCGCAGATTCTGTATATCTTGTGTATTCAGGTCCGAAAGCATCCCTTCAATAGCGTTGCCAACGCCACTGGCGTCCAGGAATTGCCGATAGGCCAGCGATGTCGTTGCAAATCCATTGGGAACTCGAACACCGCCTGGTGTCAATTCACGATACATTTCACCAAGGGAGGCGTTCTTGCCGCCAACGATCGGGACGTCGTCAAGATCGATTTGGTCGAACCAACGTACCCATTCTTGTTTTGTGACTGGGGATGTCATTCCCGGACTCCAGATTGTCGTGACAGTCGCTCAGGCTGGCGACAGAATCATCACGATCCGAGACTTCTGATGTAGGCGATCAAATCGATCAGCATTGCTCAATCCATTCTTTAACATCCTGTCCATCTTGCCATAAAACAACAACTCCCAAACGTTGTCGGTGAAAGCCCCGGCATTGCGTGGGATGTCTAAGGGATTTCCTGATACTTCACCGCAAGGATCGGTGATATGGAACACAGTGCAAAGCCACTAACGTTCTCAGACGAGAAGCCACCACCATGTCAAAGACAGCCGCCGTTAAACAGTCCACGCCATGGCATGAACAAGAACGTGTGCATGTCTTGGATTTGTTGAATTCCACGGGACAAGGAGTGACGCAGGAAGAAGCCGACGCTCGGCTGATGTTACATGGCAGCAATGTGATTCCCGCAGCACCGCCCAAGCCTTGGTGGTTTATTCTCGGGCGACAGTTTCGAAGTCCCCTCATTTACATCTTGGCATTGGCAGCGGTCATATCTTTCTTCATCCAAGAGTGGACGGACGGCGGATTTATCGTTGCTGTTTTGGTTCTGAATGCGATCATTGGGGGTATTCAGGAGTGGAAAGCCGAACGTAGTTCACGAGCCCTCCAGAAACTGTTGAGGATTCGCGCATCCGTATTGCGAAATGGGGAGTTATGCGAAATCGATGCTGATCAGGTGATACCCGGCGACGTGGTCTGGCTGGAGTCAGGCAATCGCATACCGGCCGATTTGAGATTGTTGTCGTCACACGGTTTCAAGGTTGACGAGTCGCTCTTGACAGGCGAGTCCATGGCTGTCACCAAAGATGCGGAAGTGTTGCATTCGCGTCAAACACCGTTGGCGGACCGATTGAACATGGCATTTGCCGGATCGATTGTAACGCATGGACGGGCCAAGGGTGTCGTTGTTGCGACAGGCGCCGCAACCCATGTCGGACAGCTCGCAGGCGATGTCATTGAAACCACCGGCGGCGTTCCTCCATTGTTAATCCGCTTGGCGAAGTTTACGCGCATGATCGGTATCGCAGTCGTGATCGCTTCGATTTTGGTTGCGGTATTTGGCGTGTTTCTTCAGGGACACGAGCTTTCGACCATGTTTCTCTTTGCCGTGGCGTTGGCGGTGTCGGCGATCCCGGAGGGATTGCCGGTCGCTATTACGGTTGCTCTCGCCGCTGCCAGTCATCGTATGTCGAGGCGCGGCGTGATCGTCCGTCAATTGGGCGCCGTGGAGGGGTTGGGCAGTTGCACGTTCATCGCTACGGATAAAACAGGCACGCTTACATGCAACGAATTGACGGTGCAGGAAATCCGCCTTCCGATTGGATCGCATTACCGTGTTGTAGGGAGCGGATTTGCCCCCAAAGGCGAAGTCCTTGCGAACGAGCGTCGCGTCGATCCCGCTGACCATCCGGAGTTGATGTTGTTGACCAGAGCTTGCGTTTTATGCAACGAAGCCGACCTTCACCGATCTAACGATCAATGGAAGTGGCGAGGAGATCCGACGGATGTGGCATTGTTGACACTCGGATTGAAACTGGGAGTCAGCCGTGAAGCCCTGTCCGACACGCGCCGGCAAGTGGATGAAATCCCCTTTGAACCTGAACACCAATACGCCGCGACATTCCACGAAGTGGGCGATGAAGTATGGGCGTTCGTGAAAGGAGCACCTGAACGTGTGCTGGCGATGTGCAACGGTGCCGATGGACAAGTTTTTTCAGAGCGTGTGCGCGACGATGCGAAGCAGATGGCAGAACGCGGTATTCGCGTTCTGGCGGTGGCGTATGGTCCGGTTAATGAACATGTTGAAGATAACAAGTCGCAAACCTTCACGATTCCACAGCCGTTGACATTCCTCGGATTGGTGGGGATGGTCGATCCGTTGCGGCCGGGCGTAGGCGAATCCATTCAAGCCTGCCACAAGGCCGGTTTAAAAGTTTGTATGGTCACCGGGGATCATCCCGTCACGGCGCTTGCTATTGGTCAACAACTTGGACTGGTTGATTCGGATGCAGAAGTATTAACCGGTGAGAATCTCGAAGACAGAAGCGAAGAGGAGATGGACCGCTTGGTCAAGCGGGTTCGTATTTTCGCGCGCGTGCCGCCGCACACAAAACTATTAATTGTCCAGGCAGCCCAACGTCTTGGGCATTTCGTGGCCGTAACTGGTGACGGCGTTAACGATGCACCAGCGTTACATTGCGCTAATGTCGGCGTGGCGATGGGACAGAGTGGTACGGATGTCGCGCGTGAAGCGGCGGATCTGGTGATCAGCGATGACAACTTCGCGACAATCGTCGCCGGCGTCGAAGAAGGTCGGATCGCTTACGACAACGTGAGAAAGGTCATTTACCTTGTGACATCAACCGGCGCTGCCGAGGTCGTGCTCGTTCTGACTGCCATCGCACTCGGCCTACCATTACCTTTGCTGCCTGTTCAGTTGCTTTGGCTGAATCTGGTAACCAACGGCATTCAGGACGTCGCACTTGCATTTGAACCAGGTGAAGATGGCGTCCTTGATCGTCCGCCCAGACCCGCACGTGAACCGATTTTTAACCGGTTGATGATTGAGCGAACACTTGTGGCCGCCGTGGTCATGGGTGGTGTTGGCATCATCACCTTTGCGTGTCTGCTCAACGCCGGCTGGTCCGTGCCGGCTGCACAGAACGGCACACTACTGTTGTGGGTGCTGTTCGAGAACATTCACATCGGCAACTGCCGTTCTGAAACTCAATCGGCACTTCGTTTGTCACCTTGGAAAAGTCCACTTCTACTGGTGGGAGCCACATCGGCCTTTCTCCTTCATGTGATTGCCATGTATACGCCACTTGGACAGCAGATACTTAAAACTGAAGCAATCAACCTTGAGCAATGGGGTGTGTACTTTGTTCTCGCCCTCACGATCTTCATGGCAATGGAACTTCACAAATGGTCATGGGCGATTCGCCAGCGACGCCGCAGACAGCCCACCTGAGGTTCCACCAACGGTGCTACTTTGTAATCCTCGGCAACATCAGGAAATCCCTGGTTCAGTTTTCAGCATCCATCTTCTGGCACACGAGCTCGTTCACTGTGACCTTACGCATTGACGATGATTCCGAACGATTGAGGATCGAAAGGCCACACTGATCGAACCATTTAACAACTTCATAAAGTCGAAAGGATGCGCCATGAACCGCCATTTCGTTTCCCCTGTCAGGAATGCTGGTATTGTCACTTTGATGATTCTCGTGGCCGGCTGTAAGAGTGAACCATCTCATACTGCCATCACCACGGACAAACTGGAGCCATACCAGTGCGGCAATGTGGCGAGGTTGCACACATACAAGGGCATCTTCTTGGCAAGCCAGCCTTCAGCCGATGACTTTGCCCAGGCCAAGAACGGTGGTGTGAAGACCGTGATCAATCTCCGGCATGCCAGCGAAAACAAGGATTTCGATGAAGAAGCGGCCGTCACTAAACTTGGATTGGGATATCACAATCCCGCGTGGAACGGCCCGGATGAACTCACGGATGCGAAAATCGATTCCGCACGTGAACTACTTCGCACCGCGGAAGACCCCATCCTGCTTCATTGCAGTTCGGCGAACCGTGTAGGTGCGATTTGGCTCGCCTATCGAGTGCTCGACGATGGTGCGACAATGGACGATGCGCTAGCTGAGGCCAAGATTGTCGGGCTGAAATCGCCGGCATATGAGCGGATCATAAAAAACTACATTGGCCGGAAGAGCGGAGGATAAGAGTACGAACTGGCTCACAAACCTATCGCTCTATATGAATTCAATTTGCTGCGGTCTGAGTTGCAGGGCTCTCCTGACCGGCGACCATCGATTCTGCAGGTTGGATGCTTCGCAATTCGCGAATGATGCGCCAGACGTGGTATCCCATTCGCCGCAGGGAGCGGATTGCAGCGGTTTGCTGCATGGCGGCATCAACAGTCAGCTTCCCTTTCGCCGCTTGTGACATGAATCGCCGGCGCAAATGTTGATCCTGAGATTTGAGCGTGCGGTATTCTGAGTGATAACGATCGATTTCAGATTCGGGGACGTTGGCAGCGTCCAATGCAACCTGGCAGGCAGCTTCTGCAAGACATTGGACCTGCGGCGCAACGTCTGGCAAAGCGCGAATTGCTTCAAACCGTTCGGATCGTTCAAGTCTGGCTATTAGGCGGCGCAAGTGATCAAGTATGTGGTAAGACGCTTTATGTTTGACCCACATTGACTTGTCATCGGAGGGAATATCCAACATGTCAAGGAAGTGCCCGGTCTGCGCGACGGCATCGGTCACGTCACTCAGGGGAACAGCATTCTGCGAAGGCTTGTCAGTCAATGCTGCGGCCAGCCGATTGAACACGTTGGCGACCAGATCGCAAAGAGTCGCTTCGACCGCTGCCACGGCCAAATTCGATTGTTGCTTCAGGCGCTTGTCCAGACGTTGCAACAGAGGGTTGCCCCGTTCAGGCACGATGCGTTCAATCATCGCGGCGAACATTGACGAAAAAGGAAGAATTGCCACCAGGCCGAGACAGTTGAAGGCGGTATGAAACACAACAAGGGCGATTTCAGGGGCACCGCTGCTAAGGGCGGGGGCAAGCCAATCGAGCAAATGAATGAGTGGCACGAGCAGAATGAACGTGCCGATTCCGGTCATCAGGTTGTATAGAACATGCGCAAGGCCCGTACGCCGCGCAGACGCCGTGCCTCCAACGGTGGCGATCAGTGCGGTAACGGTCGTGCCGATATTCATACCGATCACCATCGCCGCTGCCTGCGGAAAAGTGATGTTGCCCGAATGCACGGCCGTCACTGCAATCGCCACACCTGCGCTTGAGGACTGGGTGACAATGGTGATGCCTACGCCGATCAGCACAAGCAGGAACCGGCCCATAATGGTGTTATCTGGAAAAATCTCTGGCGTGACCACATCGGAGAACACCGTCATGCTTTCCTGCAACGTCGTGATACCAACAAATATCAGCCCGAATCCCGCCAACGCAAAGCCCGCAGCCCCCATGTGTTTTTGCCCAAAGATTCGCAATAGAACACCGAGAAGAATAAGCGGCATCAGTATCTGACTGAGTTTCAGTTTGAAACCGAAAAGCACTACTAGCCAACCAGTAACCGTCGTGCCGATGTTTGCGCCGTATATGATGCCGAGCGATTCGGTGAAAGTGAGCAAACCTGCACCAACAAAGCCGACGGCAGCCACCGTTGTCGCGCTGGAGGACTGCACCATCGCGGTAGCTAGCGCCCCAGTGGCCGCGCCACTGACAGGACTTCGTGTAGTCATGGCCAGCAACATCCGTAGTTTCGCATGCGCGAGCGACTTCAATCCATCAGTCATCACCGCCATGCCCAAAAGGAAAAGGCCCAGGCCGCCTAGCGCAAGCAAAATACCGTCCCACATTCGGATTCCTGACTTTGGGAAAAAGGTAGCTTGACTCTATTGATTACTGCTGTGCACGTCGCCAGGTCCAAGTCGCCTGCATAGCCAGAGGCGCCGCTTCGCGGGATAGTTTTGCCGGGGGAACGCAAGCGCACTGTAAAAAACGAATTCATTCAACTGGCAAATGAATACAGACAAAATGTAAACCGCCGCTGTGATTCATTCCTAATTAAAGCAATGAGGTTAACACAACAACAGTGGATAATCAGGGACGCTCAGTTGTTGCGATGGATGCGTCAGGTGCGTTCATCGTGGCATGGCAGTTGTTTCCCGTGACACGACATCCACGCCGTCTTTCACTTCGTCTGATGGATAAGTCACAACAAGATCGCCTTCGGCAAGACCGCTGATGATCTGCGCGTGCATGCCGTTTCGCCGTCCGATATCGACTTCGGCTAGTTCCGCGCGACTGTCCGTCACCCGAAAGACGTACCACTTTTGGTTTTTGCGAAATAACGCACTAGTCGGCAGGAACAAGACATCGCTCTGATTCCAGACCGTGACGGATGCTTCTACCCGATACCCATCGCCGAGTCCCTTGCGGTCCGCGGGTGGGTCGGTGAAATCGATGATGACGTTCACACGCTGTTCTTCGACTCCCAACGATGACACCTTTGTGAATGCGGCTGGTTCAACAACGCGCACTCGACCGCGCAAAGGTTTGTCACCACCCCAGTGCTCAATGGTCACGTTGTTGCCCGGTTCGATGGCCACGGCATTGGTAGACAGTACGTCAACAACAATCTCGAGGTCGGTCGGGTCACCGAATTCGAGCAAAGGCGTCCCGGCCGTAATGAATCCTTCACTCTCCTCAAATACACGCAA
>JANQKH010000517.1 GCA_028281215.1 Phycisphaeraceae bacterium
ACAAGTCCGGCGACCCGATTGTCTACTACGGCTCAGCGCCGGCCACGCCATCGTTCGGCATGGCGCCGCCATTGATCGACAACGTTGTGGTCTTGTCGCAGAAATACAACCCGTTCCCCAAGATCAGCGACTTCCCGCCGGAGTTCGTATTCATCGGCGCCGGTTCGGGTTCCAACGACGCGATCAACAACACCGACGCCATCACCGCCGGTCTGAAACACGTCATGCTGCTCGGGAGCGGGTACATCAAGCCGATTGATGAGACCGGCCTGACCATTCAACCCCTGCTGCGAACGGGACCGGCCACGAGCACGGTCAAAAGTTCCGACATGTTCACGCGCACGATGTTCGGGCAGGAAACGATCAACGAAAATCCGGATCGCTTGCTGATCAACCAGCCGTTCACCACCGCCGCGCGCATCACCGGGCAGCCAAAGGGCTCGGCGACGGCGATCAATGTGGTGCTCGTGGCAGATATCGACATGCTCGCCGCTGCGTTTTTCAATGTGCGCAACCAGGGTGAAAACGAAATGATGGGCGCATACCTGGACCTGGACAACGTGCCGTTCAGTTTCAACGTCGTCGATTCCCTGGCCGGCGACGATCGCTTCATTGACATCCGCAAACGCAAGCGTATTCACCGCACATTGACCGCCTTTGAACGCGGAGCCGAGGAATTGCGTCTCGAAACGGAAGCGAGCACGAAACAATTCAACGAAGACTTTGAAAAGGAAATCCGCAAGGAAGAAGACAAGATCAACGATCGGCTCGAAGAACTGGCCAACCAGCGGCTGGCCAACCAGATCGACGATCGGCAATACACCATCAAACGACAGGCGGCCGAGGAACAGTTGCAACGTTCGCTGACCGTTAAACGCGAACGCCTGGCCCGTGACCTGGAAGAAGCGGTGGACGAAGCCGAATCCAACCATCAGTTGGAGATTCGTCGTATGCAGAACCGTGAGAAAAGACTGGCCGTGTTCATGCCCCCGATTCTTCCCTTGGCGATCGGCATCGGCGTGTTCTTCTGGCGTCGCTCGCGCGAGTTGGAAGGCGCGGTCAAGTCACGCATTCGCTGAGCACCACAACCTGCTGAATCAACCGGGCGATTGGAAACAGGCAATCAACGGAAATCAGAACCATGACCGAACTCATCAAAACGTGCATCTTTGCCGGCGTGGCGCTTGTGACCCTGACGGCGGCCATCCTTGTGCAACCGTCCGCGCCAACAATCGACGAGGCCGGCGAGATCGGCCAGCCGTTGTTCGACGAGTTTGATCCGCTCGCCGCCACCACGCTGGAGATTATCTCGTTCGACGAAGAGACCGGCGTGACCAAACCATTCCAAGTGAAACAGGGCGCTGCCGGGTGGGTTATCCCGTCGCACCATGAATACCCCGCCGACGCCGAGGACCAGATGAAAGAAGCAGCGGCGGCGCTGATCGGCCTGAACAAACTCACCCTCGTCACCGCCGACAACCAGGATTGGGAACAATACGAAGTCCGCAACCCGCGCGACTCACAGCAAGGTGACGAAGGCGTCGGCCGACTTGTCCGACTGACCGACGCCGAAGGCAATGCGCTGGCAGAACTGATCGTCGGCCGATCCGTGCCCGACCAGACCGGTCAACACTTCGTCCGCCTGCCCGAGGACGACCGCGTTTACATCTCGAATATTGATCCAAGCCGACTGTCGAGCAAGTTCGCCGATTGGATCGAGAAAGACCTGCTCAAACTCGAAGCATTCAACATCAAGCGCATTCTTCTGGACAACCACCGGATCGACGAAGCGAACCAGCGCATCGTTCCTGGGGAAAACCTCGAACTGCTCGCACAGGATGGCGAGCAAAAATGGGCGCTCACCGGATTGGCCGAGGAATGGCAGGTCAAGGAAGACGTGATCAACGCCATGAAAAGCGCGATCGACGATTTGAAGATCGTCAACGTTGACCGCAAGCCGGACATCCTCGTCGAAAACCTTCGCAATGGGCATGAGTTCTTTGACGACCTGCGGGACCGCAAGAATGAAACCATCGCCCGCACGCTAATGCGCAAAGGGTTTTTTCCCGTTAATGTCAGCGAGAACGAAAACGAAACGAAGCTCAGCATTTTCTCCAATGAAGGGCAGATTTTTGTCGGCCTGTCCGACGGCGTGGAGTACGTGCTGCGATTCGGTGAGATCACCGAGAACGATGACGGCGCCGCCAAGGCCGCTGAGCCTGCTGCGAACCCGGCCGAAACGAAGAAAGGCTCCGGTTACAGCCGGTACATTTACGTCGTCGCAAGGTTGAACGAAACGCTCATCGAGAAACCGCAAGACAAACCACTGCCCGAATGGACCGGCGAAGGGCCGCGTCCCCCGCTGCCGGGCGATCCCCCCGCCCCCAAACCCAACGGCGACAAGGATGACGGGAAAGATGACGGAAAGACGGATGAAAAAGCGGACGGCAATGGCGATGGTAATGACGCCAACAAGTCCACCAACACCACCAACCCTTCCGCTGCGGACGACGACACCACCACCGCCGGTAACAACACCGCACCCACGAAGGACAACACCGACGCGAAGCAAAGTGACGCAAAACAGGGGGATGCCAAACAAGGTGACACTAAACAGGGTGACACCAAGCAGGACGCTAAGTC
>JANQKH010000523.1 GCA_028281215.1 Phycisphaeraceae bacterium
ACTTGCGTGCGATGGGCATGCACGTCGTAGAACTTGCCGTGGATGCGCACGCGGCGTTCGCCTTCCAGAATGATACGCCCGAGTGTGCCGTGGGCTTGATAGCCGACGAACATGATGGTGGAGTTCGGGTCTTCGATGTTGGCGCGCAGGTGATGTTTAATCCGGCCGGCGTTGCACATGCCGGAGGTCGACATGATGATCTTTGAGCCTTTGTGTTTGGCAATCGCCTTTGATTCCTTCACCGAACGGGCAAAGGTGAGCCCGTCGAAACGCAACGGCGATTTGCCGGCGTCGATCATTGCCCAGGTTTCGTCATCGAAGTAATGCCGATGATGATAGAACACATCCGTGACATCTGACGCCATCGGACTGTCGAGATAAACCGGCAGTTTGGGAATACGCTGGTCATGGGCGAGCATGCCGAGATGGAAAATCAACTCCTGCGCCCGTTCGACGGCGAAGGTTGGAATCACCAGATTGCCGCCGCGCTTGTAGGTGTCGTTGACGATGCGAGCAAGTTGATCGTCGATGGATTCACCTTCGCGATGGCTTCGGTCGCCGTAGGTGGATTCCAGCACCACGTAGTCCGCGGCGGTTAGCAGCGAGGGATCATCAATGATGGGTTTGTCCCATTGGCCGAGATCGCCGGAGAACACCAGTCGGCGCGTGCGACCTTCTTCATTGACGGCAATCTCGATGATCGCTGAGCCGAGAATGTGGCCGGCTTCGTGAAACGTGACGTGAACGTGCTCGTTCAGATCGATCGTGTGGCCGTACTCCACGCCTTTGAGCAATTTGACCGCGCGGTCGGCGTCGTCGGGCTCGTAAAGTGGAACTTCGGGATATTTGCCCTTACGGCCTTCCTTGCGGTGGCGCTTCCGCTTGTACTTGGCGTCCTCGACCTGAATCCGCGCCGAGTCCTCCATGATGATCTCCGCCAGGTCGACCGACGGTTCGGTGGTCAGAATTGTTTGGTTGAACCCCTGCGAAACCAGTTTCGGTGTCAGGCCGACGTGATCAAGATGGGCATGCGTCAGCAGCATGACATCAATCGCCGCGGGATCGAACGGCGGCGTTTCCCAGTTGCGATGAAGATACTTGCGCTCCTGAACCAGGCCGCAGTCAATGAGGATGTTCAAGCCGCCCGCTTCGAGCCGATAGCGCGAGCCGGTGACTTGTCGATTGGCGCCGAGGAAGTGAAGTCGCATGATGGGTGTGCAGGCTCCGTCGATTGGGTCTGGCGATCATGATAGGGATTCTGGAGATTTGCGATGCGATGCAAAATGCTCAGCGTGAACTTGAAAGCGATGGTGATCAAGCGCGTGGCAAAGGACTATAATTCGCCGCATGATCAGACGAGCCGCGATTGCCGATGTACCCGAGCTTGGTCGCATCATTAATGATGCGGCTGAGTTTGGGTTGATGTTGCATCGATCACAGTCGTATCTGTTTGAACATGTGCGCGACTTTTGCGTCGCGGAACTGGACGGCAAGGTCGTCGGCGTGTGCGGATTGAACATCGTCTGGGGCAATCTCGCGGAAATCTACGCACTGGCTGTGGATCGAACTTGTCGCGGCAAAGGGTTGGGAAGCCAATTGGTTGAAGCATGCGTGGACGAAGCCGAGCAGTTGGGGATTCCGCGATTGATGACATTGACCTACGAACGCTCATTCTTCGAGCGTCTAGGATTCTCCATCGTCGATCGGCAAGAATTGCCGTTGAAGGTATGGAGCCAATGCGTGCATTGTTTGAAGAATCAGGCGTGCGATGAGATTGCCATGATCCGCGTGCTTCAGGAAGCCACGGAAAGCGGCGCCGAGGTTCCCGAGTCAGACGAAGCATACGATGTGCCGATTCAAGTTCGCATGATCCCAAAGGCGGGCGACGAGCGACGTGGTCGTATGAGCGATCCGGCCGAGTGAAGTTTGATGATGTCGCGCAAAAAGACAATGCCCCGACGAAAGTCGAGGCATTGCCCTTGGCTGGTTGGTGGTGACCCCGGATCACGGATACCAACCCGCCGAGCGCGTCTTGGTTGTGACTGCTCGGCCGTGAAGGAGTGGAGGCGTCCCCTCGGGCCCTTCAGCGTGGTTCGCCTTCGGCCTGCCTGGCCTGCCGCCCGCGCCTCCATACTCCTGTCCCGGCCTGTGCTGCCCCCGGTTGTCCCCGGAATTCGATCCCCCGGATCAACCCCGGTCGGCCCCCGATCCTTCGATCGACCCCGGCGCCCCGGTTGGCTTTCACCCCTCATTGGCCCCGAAAGCCCGCTCGTTGAAAGTATCTATGCAGAAATCGTGCCACGGATTGTCTTATTTATAAGTGTTGAAAAATCAATTATTTACATATTTGATGCCATTTGCTCAGGCTGGTGAAAATCGCTGGATATGGTGAGAATTCTCACAAGAATCATTACACTGCGTCCGTGCATCGAGCTGTTCTCATCCTTGATCCGCCGGACGGATCGCTCGCTCATTTGCAGCCCGTCTTTGACGGGCACACGCGGGCCGACTGTGACGTGTATCTCGTCTCCTCGCTGGAGCAGATCACCGAGCGTCTCGCTGCCGAGGAGCGCTTCTACTCGGTCGTGCTGCACGCACGGAAAGGTGACGGCAAACAGTCGGGCATGGCGTTGATCCCCCACGTACGCGATATGAACACCGCGCT
>JANQKH010000548.1 GCA_028281215.1 Phycisphaeraceae bacterium
CGAAGGCTTCCTTCGGCTTCTCGATCATTGTCAACTTGTCATAAGCCGGACCGGGGTCGCCGGTGAGTTTCCATTCGCCGGGGGTGTAGTTGCGTAGCGAGGCGGCGAACAGATAGTCGATGAGCAGATCACGTTGCGCGGGCCCTGTCCAGCCGAACTTGCCGTGCATCTGCTCTTTCATTTGCTCGGGGAACTGTGCGGCGAACGAGTTGCCAATGTTGCCCACCGCATCGGGCCACAACGGTGGCATCTTCGTGCCGGGCATGATCGTTGGCGGCGAGGCGATCCAATAATCCATCCAGCGTGGTTGCAAGCGATGGACGGCGTACTTGAGATTCGGCGCGGACCAGCCGATGCCGTAGGTGACGCCTTGTGACGTCGCCGGCTGGGCGGGGCCTGGGTCGTCGCCATAGTCGTCATCACCGTAATCGTCATCGTCGCCCGCTGCGTTGTTGTTCGCAGGCGTGTTCGAAGTCCCGTTTGTCCCAGTGTTGTTCGCCGGCGGGTCGTCGTCACCGTAGGCATCGTCGTCATCATTGGCGCCAGGCGGAATGAGCCCGCCTTGCGGGTTCTCCTTTTTGAACACAGCCGTAAGTACTTCTTCGTTGCCGAAGGGATGGCACTTAGCGCATGCCAACTGGTTGAACAACGCCTCGCCGCGTACGAATCGTTCCTCCGAGATTTCAGGAATCTTCACACCGGGGTAGGGGTGTTCAATGTTGTTGACCTGTTGCAGGAAATCCATCTGCTTGTAGAGGTTCTTCCAGAGCGTGGTGCGTTCCTCAAGGCTGTTGACACGTTCGTCAAACATGCGCGGGGCGGCCAGTTCCGTCTTGAGGGCGAACTCCTGAAGTGTCGCGACCTGCGTGGCCAGTGACGGATCGGAATGCCAATTGTCGATGTCGGCAATCTGTTGCTCCAAGCGTTCAAGTCGCATCTTGGACACTTGTACGCCGCGCTTACTCATCTTGTTGAACTGTGGATCCTTTTCATCTTCATTGCGTGCGAGTCGATCGCGAATCTTTTGCGCTTTTTCACGCGTTTCGTAAAGCGACTCCGTTCGTTTCTTGATCTTCTCACGAATGGGGGTGAGGTTCTTGTCCAACTTCGACGCCGTGGTCTGGCTGAGTCCGGTGAAGTAGTCGGCGATGCCAGCGGCGTGGACATCGTCCACCGGGTAGCTGGGCATTCTGACCTTCAACCACGGTCGAATCGTATGCACGTTCTGAAGGAACCATGCGGTCCAGTCCGGTTGCGTTTTGGCGCCTTGTCCGACCAGCCGCGGCGGGGCGTGGACCATCGCTTCATAGTTGAAGTTGAAGTTGCCGTCGGCATCGGTCAGATTCATGAACTTGTGAATCGCCACTTCGTTGCCGTCGATGTTGTGGCAGCCGAAACAGTTGTAAAGCGTAGCGATCTGCGCGCCCTTGGCGGCGCGCACACCGGGTGCTTCGGCTACCTTTTGCAGTGCCGGTTCGACCAGCGGTTTGCGGATACTGGTCA
>JANQKH010000598.1 GCA_028281215.1 Phycisphaeraceae bacterium
CCGGGTTTGAGTGTATTGATGCGTTCTTGGATGCGAACAGCAACAGTGCATTGATTCAGGCTGTCACGCATGAGGTCGACGCGTCGAATCACTCGATCGCGGTGCCGATTCCCATTCCCGGTCAGGGTTCACCGACGTATGACATCACGTTGCAACCGGATCAAGGGACGCCGATGGGTCAGTCGTTGGAATCCTTTCGCGTGCTGATTCGCACGGGTTTTATGGCGATGCTCACGGTCGGTTTCGTGTTGAGCATTTTGGAGGTGATCCGGCAATGGTGAAGAAACAACGCACAGTTAAATGGTGGATCGTTCGCGGCATCCTTGTCGTGATTGCGATTCGGATCGTTTACGTGGCGGCAACCTGTAATTGTGGAGGCGCATCATGAAGCCTTTCCTCGCTGTTGATCTCGGTTCCATCTTCGCGGACGTGTTTAACTTCGTGGCCGATGTCGGTGATGGTGTTGGCGGGTTCATGAAGTCAGCGGTAAACGAAGTCGCTGACGGTGTGGGTCTTGCGTTTGAAGCGGCCATGCGTTGGTCGATCTGCTTCCTGTTCAATCTGGTTGAGCCATTGGTGCAAGGTTTGATCGACGGCATACCTGACGATCACGTTGACATTGCGGCGGATGTGTTGACGTGGCTGGGCAAGGCCGACGCGTGGTTCCCGTTCTCGTATTTGTTCGTCTTGATTGGAGCCTACGTCGCGTTCGTTGCCGTGTATGCGTTTGTTCATCTCGTTGTGAAACTGATTCCATTTGTGGGGTGACCCGTGGCGGAATTTCAGTGGATTTTTTTGACGTGCATAGCTGTCATTAGCGTCGGATACTTGCTGTGGCTTTTACTTGTTTGGCTCTTTGATGGGAGGAAGTAATGGGTGCGGCCAGTGTGACGACGTTAACGTGTGCGGCGGCGGGGGCTGGCAAAAGCTATGTCCGATGTGCTCGGTTCATGGTCGACGATTTTCTTCTGAATGAAGACGGCCTGCATATCTCAAACTTTCCGGTGAACATCTGGCCCATGGCGAATGCGGTCGCGAAGAAACGCAAGTGTGAAGTCGCGGACGTGGGACGGCGGATCATTATCATCCCGGACGACATGCTTAAAGGGTGGATGCATGCGACCAAGGAAGATAAACGCGAGAAAGACGAAAAGGGTAACCCGATCAAGGGCGAAGCGGAGTGGAGTAGCAAAGGCCCGTGGGAACTAGAAGAATGGCTGGAGTCGCTGGGCTATGAAAGTCCGTTGGACGGTGCACATATCGCGATCGATGAAGTCCACAACTATTGCGGCCAGAAGCACCCGGCCCACCATCGCCGAAACTGGATGGAGTTTCTCGGTGAGATTCGGCATCGCGGTGCAACGTTCGAGGCCATCAGCCAGGACAAAGAAAAGATCGCGGAGGAAGTGCGGAAAGAATCAGCCGTTCGCTACGAGATGGTGAACAGCGCAACCAAACGTGATCCGTGGTTCGGGATTGTGCTCAAAGATTGGTACGAACTCAAAGCATTGATCACCGGTCAATACACGTCTGCGGTGTGGGTGCACGAGCTGCGTCGGGTTAACTCTCGATGGGTGAATGAATGCAAGTGGGTTTACTGGTTGGACCCTTATTACTTTCAGTTCTACAACTCGTTTAACAAGCCGGAGCGTGGCGGTAAGGCCAAGGCGACGAAGTTCCTACCGGAGTTTAAAAAGCGTGGTAGGTTGGGTTTGTTGTGGTGGTTTGTTCGTCGTAACTCCTTTCGACTTAGTTCACGCTTCGCGCTTGTTGCTCTGGTGATGTGGATGTGTTTCTTCGGCGGTGCGACACTGCTGTTGGAAGGCTTCTTGGGGTTCACGTCATCGATTGCGACGGCGCAAGGGGAAACACCGGGTAAGGGTCAATCGGGCGGGGATGGGAATGAAAAAGTGGCTCCGGCCGAGAAGGCGAATTCACCAGGTAAAACTCAGGGCAAACCGGATACAACCCAAACAAAGCAATCGGCGGTGGATGCCAAGCGTGAGGTGGAAGTTAGGAAGCGTGAAACAGATCTAAAGGTGCAGCAGGCCGAGGCGGAGAACCGGCGTCTTGAAGAACAGACGCGGCGGCTGCAGCAGGCATTGAAAAAGAAACAGGAAGAGGACCGGCAACGTCAGGAAGTCGCGTTGATCGCTCCGGACGGTGTTGTCGTTCGTGACGGCTCAAGTTACGAACTCAACGAAAGGATCGAATATGGAACGTTTGAAGGCTACACGGTGGCGAAGATTGACTACAAACGTCGAACAGTGGTCCTTACCGCGAAAGATCATGGCGGTGATCGTGACGATAATCCTTTGGCTCACGGTGAGCGCGTTATTTTGCGCCTTGGTGGGGTGCGAGGCGGTGCAGATCCCGAGCCTGACGGGTCCAACGTTTCGGGACGTATACAACCGGATGTCGGAACGGATGGCAAGCGAGGACCAACCACAGGCGGAGGAAGTCAAGGTCACGCTGTCGGCGGAAAACATGAGCCTAGCGAAGTTCGCCCGATACCTGGCGGACAAAGCGAAGATCAGCGTCGTGGTGGAACAGAAACTCGACAGTAAAGAAGTAACGGTCGACGTGTACGAAGTGCCGTTGTCTGATCTGCTCGGTGTCGTGTCGCGTCGGTTGGGCGTTCAAGTTTCACGCACAGGGAGTCTCTACTTCATCGGAACATTGCGACCGGAGGACAAGGGCGTTCTTGTGCGCAAGGTTGGTCGACTTGAAAGCATCGAACTAAAAGAGTCGGTGTCGGTGTTGTTGTCGGAACATGGACGCGCAAACGTATCAACCGATGGCGTCTTGGTTGTCGGCGATCGCGTGGAGGTTCTGTCACGCGTGCACGAGTTGGTGGAATCAGTTGAACGCGCATCCGCTGATAGTTGGGTCGTGCAGTTGCACATGGTTAAGGTGAGCAAAGGTGCGGAGAAGCGCCTCGGTCTTGACGTGCGGCCGTTGCTGGACGTTGCAGCGACATACGCGACGAGCGGTGCAGGGGGCGTGGATGGGATTACCGGACTTTCGGTCCTGCTCAAAGCGGAGTCACGAATGGAAGGCGTGTCGGTTGTCGCCGAACCGTTGTTCGTATTGGTCGACGGCATCGAAGCGGAGACGGCAGACGCAAGCGAAATTCCGATTCGTCGTGCCATCTTCGATGAGAATCGAAACGTCGTCAGTGAGGACGTAGAGTTCCGCCAGATCGGTTTGACCGTCAAGGTGAAGATTCGAGCCATGAGTAACGGACGCGCACGATTGCAGTTGAGCGTGGAGCAATCATCGGTGCGTGAGTTCGTCGATGACGCTCCGATCATCGACACGGAAAAGATGACCACAACGGCGGTCGTCCAGTCCGGCGGTGTATACCTGCTCGGATCGCTGGAACGACAGCGGCGATCGAAAGACAAACAAGGCATCTTCGGCCTCGAATTGGGCAAGTCCGACGATCAATCACGTGTCCAGTTGTGGGGCCGAGTCCATCGAATTGGTGGTTTGAACGGCGCTGTTGATCATGTCGGAAAGTGATTGCGTGTTGTAGGTTTGCGACGTTTTGATTCGGATCAAGGGGAGGCCGGCCGCAGCGAAAGCACGGTTGAGAAACTCATCTCGTTTTTGGCGCCCCTTGCGTTGATGTGTGGAGTCGTCAAGTTCGATCGCAGCGACGATCTTGAGCGAGGTTGGGTCGCATAGTACGAAGTCGACGTGTTTGCTGGTGATCTGGTTGACGTACGTTTGCCGTTTCTCGGTGTCTGAGCGAACTTTAAGAATGTCCGCGACACGAACCATCGCGAAAATTTCGAAGCGATTACCGACGGCCTGACCTAACACGCGGTAGAACGATGCCTCCGCCTTTGTGAGAAATGACGGGCGACACTCGTACGGTGAATCGTCCGGCGGTGCGGCGTCAGGTTGTGGGGGTTGGATCCCAAAGAGTTTCAGGACGGCGAATAGGCAACCCTCGGCGTTGGTTTGTTTCATGGCAAGATGATAACTCCTATTGAATGGCCAGTGTGGTAGAGTGGGTGAACTATTGCGATCGCAACACGGGGATGTTAAAATTGTTTTTACGACTTTGCTGCTACAGATGGCGTAGCAAGCATGGCTGAGAGGATTTGACGGGGTGTCATAGAGGGTAATCAATGCCAACAAAAGCTGAACTAGAAGCCGAGTTGGCGCACTTGCAGAAGAAACTGGAGTTGCTCGAAGAGAGTAAAGTCGATTTTGCCAGCCTGGCTCATCAGCTATGCGATAATCACATCCGTGCACTGGAATGGGATACCTCAATCGCCAAGGACAAGTTTCGATTTTCGGCGTGGATACTGGGTGTGGGAACGGCGGGGTTTGCGCTCGCGATATCGCAAGCTGAGAATATATTAGAGGGATCTCTGATTGGTGAACCTAATGGGAAGTGGTTAGTAGTGGCGGGGTCAGTGTTGTTCTTGATGTCGGCGCTGTTTGGAGCGATGGTCAAACATTTTATTACAGAAGGAAATAGGTGTCGGCGGATACAAATGACGTACATGCTGGTCCAACAGGCGAACGCGGTTGGCAATGGAAGCACGGTGGTGACTGTTCTTGAGTCGACGGATTTCAGCACCGGTGATTTAGGTGAGATGATAAGTGTTGGAGGGCTAATTGCGAGTGATATGGGGCGAGAAGCTTTTATGAAGACCAGTGCTTCTGAAGACAAGGCGAACAGTAGATTTGAAAAATGCCTTTTAGTTCAGCAGGTGCTGGTGGCAATTGGGTACCTTGTGCTTTTAGTCGCGAGCTTTGGATAAGGAGTATGGGTTATTCGAGTAGCTGAATTTCGAATCATGCCCGAAGGATCTGGAATTGTTCGGTTTTTGAAACCCCCAGGGGCTACCGGGGAGACGCCAGGGGGTTTGGGGGATGGGCGGGACCATCCCCCATGGAAAACCGTGCGGTAATCATTCTTAGGCCGTGTCGTCCTTGTCGCTAGATTTGTCAGGGAGTTGCTTTTGTGGTTCGGATAAATCAGGCAGAGACAAGTGACCTTCGAGACCCTCGGCACGGGCTTGGGCGCCTGTGACGATACGTCCTACTTCGACAATGCGATCCGTAAGAGGCTTGATGTCGTTGCCGAATTTGCCAAGCATCACACCGGCTTCGGAAAAGAAGCCCCAAAACCTGTCGAGGGTGGTCATTCGTTTGTGTATTTCTGCCTGTAGCGCGTCAAGCTTGTCAAGAATACGTTGCTTGTGTTTATCTTCGAACAGTTCGGATTTTTCGATTTGAACTGCTAGTGCAGTAAGTTGGGTGTGAATCGTGTCTAACTCGTTATCTGTAAAGGTGTACGCAAATGAAGAACGGACGTGATCAGCATGTTTTTTTTGGGCAAGCGTCCTGGCATCCGTAATCGCCTTGTTGAGGCGTGCCTGGAGCGCGATGTCCGTAATCGCGGAATGCAAACGGTCGATGGTCTCATGAATCTCGGTGACAGCACGCTCCGTACTGTCAGATATTGTTAGGTCTTCTAGCTGCGGAAGAGCGTATTCGTCGGCGAATAACTGTATCGCTGAATACGCAGTCATCCAATGGCCAAAGGTCAAATGGTGATTGTTGTCCTTGCCACCGTCATAATGCTTTGTACGGTCCAAGAATTCCTCGCAAAGTTCAAAGAGGGCGACGAGTGGGACGTCAGACAGGTTTTTATAAGTCGAATCGTCAAAAAAAATCATGTTGTGCTCGGTGTGGAATTTAATAAGGGATAGCGCTATCTTGTAGGCCATGAATCATAACCGGCGGAAAACGAAATTGGACCGGGAACACCGGCACATCTTTACAGAATATGTAACGGCACGGGTGGACGTCCAAATGAAAAGATCGCTGCGGTTCATGTCTCACAAAATGGGCGTGTCTGAGGCCGATCTTGTGAGGATGTCACTAGAGTGGTTGCGGCAAGCCAAGCGCGTTTTTTTCGGAAAAGACGTACAAAATGATGAATCTGGGGTTGACGACACCCACAACATCTAGTAGCTTCCTATTGTCCGGACACATCATTCCGCCGATAATATACGCATTGATGACAGACCAAAGACCGGGAACCGAGGGGCTATCTGTACGTATACTGTTCGTATGTTTGTTAGGGTTTGGAACCGTCGTTTGTTAGGGTATGTTTGTTAGGGTTGCCTGTCGGACGTTCCGGCGATACCCTGACGGTAGTAAAAAGCGGCCCAGTTAGTGGCTGGACCGCTTGCGTCCAGACGACACGGTACGCGGCCGTTCGTCTGGTGGGACCAACCGTAGGGCGGTTGATCCACACGCATTTTATTCGATGCAACCGCCCGCGGTTGGTCCGGACTTCATCTTCCGCGATGAAAGGACCAACATCATGTTGGCAATTCCCCGCTGGGTGATCCCCGGCCTCGTGATGGACGCTCGCCCTCTGTTCAGCGAGAAGGACAAGAAGACGCCGTGGGGCTTCAATGTCAAAGTGATGGCGATGGGTGGCACGCACACGCTGTTCACGCGTGACCGTGTTGTCTTTGAACAAGTCGGCGTTGGCCAGCAGGTCATCGCTCACGGCCAGTTCGCCCAGAACCATCGCGGCGAACAGGAACTCGAAGTCCAACGCTTCGAGATTGTCGAGGAAGGTGACGGTGCAGACGAGCAGGCCAAGCGTGACAAGCCGCGTACGGCCGGGAAGGTGGGTGCAGCGTGAATGAGTTTCTCGCTCATCTCGAACGTCATCACCGTGCGACGTTCGAACGCGTTTGCTATGCAAAGTGTCGTGCGGCGAGTGAGCTCTTCGTCGCCGAGGTTTGGCAGATGGTTTTGTTGTATGCGTGGCGGAAGCGGGCCACGCTGGCGGACTTCCCAAGCGAAGGATCGATCGTGCGTTGGCTCGCGTCGATGCGGAAGCTCGCGATGGCGACGGTGCGTGACCGTGAGCAACGTGTCGAGGCGGGACGCGGTCGCCTCGAACAGGTGTACATCTTTAGCGACTTGGAAGCACGAGCGTCCGAGCCAAAGCCAATCGATGAGTGGTTCGTCGCGAGCAAACCGCGTGAACGAACCGTTCCTGATCTTGGTCCGGGCGGTGCGGGTTGGCTGGATCAAGCGATGGCGGCGTTGACGCCGAAGCAGCGTGACGCTGTTCAACTCTGTGTGCTTGACGACGTGACGCCAACGGAAGCGGCGTCGTACTTGAAGGTGTCGCGATGCCAGGTCGTCACGAAGCGCGTGAGCAAAGCCTGTGGTCGTCTGCGTCGAATGTCTGAACGCGGCGACCTTCGGACCGCAGCGTGAGATTCGCCGGGGTGGCCGCCGTTCACGGATGGGGCGGCGGTCACCCTTTCATGGTCACACCCACCCGACCGCAACGAATGAGGAACAACGCGGGCTTCCGGGGGAACAAGATTGTGGGCGGCGAAGCCGCCCTCCATCTTCTTCCGCTTCCTCGAATGCAAAAGGAGTGCAACATGCTTTACATCAAAGGTCGAACGACACGCAGTTGGCTCACGAAGTACGGTTACATTCTCGCGGCAAAGCTGGCGAACCGATTGGTTGAACGTTGCAAAGGTGAGAAGGGCGTCAAGCTCGAACTGACGTACGAACGTTCACAGTTTGAAGGTCCACAGGATCTGTATCACACGGCCAAGCAGAAGCGTCACGTCGGCCGCTTCATGCACAAGCTCGGGCGATGGATGGGCGAATCATTGAGCGGTCGCTGGCTGTGCAAAATGGAATTCCAGAAGGGCGGTTACCTGCACTGGCACATCATCCTGCTCGGCGTGACGTACATCCCGCACGACGTGCTCACACGCTTGTGGTCGCACGGTCACGCATGGGTCAGTCGCATCACGAAGCGACGACTGCAGTACGTGTGCAAGTACGTGGCGAAGGCCGACGGCGTGCCTGCGTTTTTGTATCTTGAACCGATGCGATCGGTGAAGATCATCCGAGCATCACCGGGCTTTTGGGGCGACGTGGAAGACCCGTCGGATGAACTCGAAGAAGAGCCGGACGAGCTGCCACCGAACGCAGAGATTCGCGAGCCGCCGACTGAACTGAAGCTGAAGGGCTCGTACATCTCGATCGGTCAGGCGATCGATCGACAGCAATGCAAGACCGTGGTGCGTGACGATCACGGCCGCTTCGGCAACGTCGATTTGGACCCGTGGCAGGTGGTCGAATATGTCCGACGTTGTGGCGGCAAGATTGTCACGGCTGAGAACGGATGGTTGGCCGTTCGCGATTTCACATGGGACAAGGTGTGGGCGCTCGCTTCTGCGGTCAGTCAAGAGCGGGGGCGAGCCGCCGCCCCTGAGGCGGCACGGTCCCGCTCCGCGGCGTCGCGAAGCGACGCCATTCACTTGATACATGGCGGTAATCCGACACGCCAAGTGATCCCGACTTGGCTAAGAGACTTCTTCCTTGAGACCTACGGGATGGGAGTCTGAGGACTGGGATTGCTTTGGGTGATGACGACGTAAAAAAACGACGGGCGGGTAAAGCCCATCGCTTAAACACCGAGCCGGGGGGCAGGAAGCTCGGCGCCCCAGGTGTCCTGCATTCAGTATCGGCAGCTTGATATGAATATGTGATATGGGATTGCCGTAGTTCCATTAACTGATGCGTCGATCAATGGGAAATCATCACCAAAAGCTGAAACTCTTCCGTCGCCATCGTGACGTTTATTCGGAGAAGGTCGCGGTCAGATTGACGGTTAATCAGTGGCGATTGTTGTGGAAAATTGCCTCGGACAGTGGTCGAACAGCCTCGGATCTGGTGCGATCGGCAGTGGATCTGGTGATCGCGGCGGCTGCCAAGAGCAGTGAATTCGATCTGTATGCTGAAGTGGAAAGGCTCAAGAATGAGGACTGACCCGCCCTATCCTGCTGCCGATAATGCACGTTATGTATAATTGAATCGGCTTTCAGGCAAAATGAACAGCGATCCGGGCCTTTAGTGGCTTCGGATCGCTGATTTCGTTCAGGATGGTTCGGTCTGTCTGATTGGCGTTCACTTTGGCTCGTACGTGAACTTCTGGCCGCCGATGGAGGCTTCGAACATGAGGCCACCTTTGGTCATGGTGAAGACGAGGACGCCGTCTTCGTAGTCGGCTGTGGCGGAGGCGCCGGCTTTGGCGGCGACGGCGCTGGCGTTGGCGCTGAAGGCGAAGTCGTTGTGTTTGAAGTCGTTCAACGCCGCCGCGTCTTCGAAGAAGATGACTTCGCTGTAAGCCTGGCCGCCGAGTTGCAGGCCGATGGTGGCTTGGGACATATCGCAGTAGCCGACCATTTGTCCGCCTTCGTGAAGTTCGCCGCGGCCGTAAGCGCCGCCCACGCCGATCGCGCCTTTGCCGACGCTGGGCAGCACAGCGTAGCCGGCGGCGTTGTCAAAGAATTTCCGGATGGACGGGTCGGCCGCCTTGAACTTGGCGATCGCGGTCTGCACGTCGTCAGCGAGCATCGTCCGTTTGGATTCGCTGCGCGGCGTGGTATCGCAGCCAACGGAGAGGATCAGGACGAAGACGGTAAAAAGAACGGGAATAGAACGCATGGGTGGACTCCTTTTCGTGAATTGTATCTGGAAATCGAACGTCCGGTATAAACAGGCAGCAGGGAATTTCCCTCTAGGATTTGTACCTGTACGTCAACAAGTGAGTGCAACTTCTGCCGTTACAGCAAAACAAGTAGGCAACTCATTCGTCATACCCGCCAAGGTGGACATCCATAGATGGCCTTGTAGATCCAATCCTCGAAAGATGATTTGTGGTTTCATGCTTCCGCAGGAATGACGGCAACGATGCATCAAGCCCGCATGGTGGATTCCTGCCGGCGCGGGACCGACGGGGTTCGATGCGCGTTGATCATTCAACGATTACAAGTTGAAGTTGATGCTCGGCAGATAGATGAAGTACTTCAGCGTTAGTGTCCAACGCAGGAACATCTTCAGCGGCAGCATGGCGAGCACGACGAAGTGGATCGCCATGATGTAGTAGCGCCATGAGCCCATCTGTTCGTACATGCGGCGGAAGATGGTTCGTGCGAGGATGACCGGCAGGCCGAACACCCAGAACAGTGTGAACAGGATGCCGGGGATTTCGCGGACGAAGTCGTTCTTGGGTGTACCGACGTCAAGCCCGAAGCCGAGCAGCTTTTGGCCGTTCCAGAAATAGTCGGACAACTGCACGTTGGTCAGCGGCACTTGTGTGTGCGCGTTCCATGGCTCATAGGGACCGAAGAAGTTCCAGTTGGGACCGCGGAGGAATGTGCCGAACACAATGAGGACGACCCAGAGGATGAGGAAGCCGAACATCCACGTCCAGATGGCGAACTTGCGTTCGCGGAAGGTGTAGTAGCCGTTGCCCTTGGGGTTGGTGTCGATGTAGGGCATCATGATGAGCCCGGTGATGATCATGCCGGGCAGGATGACACCGGCCATCCACGGGTCGAAGTAGACGAGCATTTCCTGAAGGCCGAGGAAGTACCACGGCGCCTTGGACGGGTTGGGCGGACCAGCCTGGTTGGCGGGCGCCTCCAGTGGGGCGCGGAGAAGAATCGACCAGACGACCAGCACGGCGGTCGCCAGCAGGATGCAGATCAGTTCGCTGTAAACCAAGTCCGGCCACACGAGGACTTTGTCATCCTTGTTGGCTCCGGGAATACCCCGCCCTTCTTCGAGCGCGGCGTCGTTGAGCGCCGCCTGCCGCAGCGAGAGCCACATGAAGTAACCGGTGCCGATGAGCATGATGGTGATCGGCACGTTGTCCGGCTTGGCAATGATGGCGAGGTAGTTCTTGTCGATCGCCATGCTGCCGAAGTAGAACAGCAGGAAAACGGCGAAGACAATCAGCGCGATGACCGGCTTGGTCCACTCGCGGTAGTAGACGAACATCAGCACGAAAATGGGCACAAAGAAGAACGGCAGGCTGAGTTCAGGCACGCTCAAGGCGTTGACCATGTCTTTGAAGCCGGGGACCGACGTGGGCATGGGCAGCTTGCCCTGCAAGGCAAGAAACACGATGGGCAACAGCATGTAGATCAGCATGCCGACGCCGAACATCGGGCTTACATGGCTGCGTCGCTGCGGCGGCGGGGTGTAGCCATTCTGGTTGCGTGTGATCGTGGTTTCCATGGAGCTTGCAAATTCCTTTTCGCGTTTGATTCCTGAATCACTGTGCCATGGCTGGCTTGCCCAGCCGTGCAATCGACCGCGAATTCTTACCTCTTACCATTCAACATGGCTTGGCTGGCCAATTCGTTCATCGAGCTTACAACGGCCCACTGATACCGCCGTCTTTTCGGATACGCCAAAAGTGGACGGCAATGAGTGTCGCCGCCGCCAACGGCAACGCAATGCAGTGCAACACGTAAAAGCGCAGCAGCGCGTTTTCGCCAACGCTTGTCGCGGCGAGCAACAGGTACGCCGCGTCGGATTTTGTCGTCACCAACGGCACACCGCCAGGCAGTTGCAACACATCACTGAACGGCCCCTGCATACCGACGAATGGCGTGGCCTTACCCATGTTCGCGCCGACGGTGATCGCCCAGATCGCCAACTGGTCCCAAGGCAACAGATAGCCGGTGAACGAGAGCAACATCGTCACGACCAGCAAAATGACACCGACACCCCAGTTGAATTCGCGCGGCGGCTTGTACGAACCGGTCAGGAACACGCGCATCATGTGCAGCCAGATCGCAATGATCATGGCGTGTGCCCCCCACCGGTGCATTTCGCGAAGCAGGCCGAGTGTCATGGCCGCACGCATGCGAATGACATCCATGTAGGCGTATTCCACCACCGGCCGGTAGTAGAACATCAGCAGCACACCGGTGATGGTTTCCGCGAGGAATAAGAAGAACGTCAGGCCGCCCATGCACCAAGTGAAGCTGAGACGGATGCCGCTCTTGCGCACAGCAACCGGGTGCAGGTGGAGGAAGACGTTGCTCATGACCGCCATGACGCGAGTTCGGCGGTCGCGCGGGACGCCGTGCCGGAAGACCGAGTTCCACACCTGCGTGCCGCGTACGTAATCTAAAATCCGATTCAGCATGCCAGTCAGTCGTGTTGGTTGGGCCGCGTGCCGTGGGGAGGATCGTCGGCGAGCGGGGCCTTCATGTTGCGGACGTCCCTGTCGCAAGCTTGTCAATCACAAACTTGCCAGTCACAAGCTCGATTGCGGGGGAAAACCACCGTTTTGGCCCACTTTAAGTGGGAAAGCGGACAGCGTCCACCGCGATCGCCACCCGGCCAATCGGGCCGGGGCGGTGCATTGTTGCGTTTTGAGCGGGAGTTGCAAGTGGGCAGTGAGAGGAGACCGCAGAAATGACGGTGATTGGAAGAATAGGAAGAACGAAGGTCGTCATCCCGTCGCTGAGGCGTCGGCGGCGAAGGGGCGGATCCCCTATCGCTTTTTCATGGTGTCGGCTCGGCAATCAGTTCCAGACAGATCAATTCACTCGCCCCGCGCACATACAGCAGCCCGTGCGACAAGATCGGCGCCGCCCACGCCGGGTACCGCAATGCCGGCGAGATGCCCTTCTCATCGATCTTGTTCAGCACAGTCACCGCGATCGGCTCAAACTTTTTCTGGTTGACCTTCATCAGCACCAGCAGGCCGCGCTCGCTGAGGCAGAGAAAGTGACCGACGACATATAGCAACGACGATCGCGTGAGCGAAATCTCCGTGTCGGCGGCTTTGAACGGCACCTTGTCTATCGTCCACATGACCTTGCCCGTTTTCAATTCGATGCAGCGCAGGTCGCCGCCGTGCGAGTTGCGGCCGCTGTGTCCGTAGACATAACCGTCGACGTGAATCGGCGTGTTCCAGTGCGCCATCATCGACTTGAGCCGACCGCGTTTGTCCTTGTCGGTCCACACCACATCGAACCCGCCCTGCTTCACCTTCAACAGCGATGCGCCGTGTTCGTAGCATTCGCTGATCAACACGTGATCGCCGACGACGACAGGATTGGAGGCGTTGACCGATTCGAGTTTCGATGAACGGAATGGATAGTGAAAGTCGACCTTGCCGGACTTGGGCTTAAAGCCGACGAGTCCGCCGCGCGCGAAGATGAAACCCCAGCGTCGGCCGTTGATGGTGGTGAGCGCGGGACTGCTGTAGCTGGCCAGTTCGTCGGTGACTTTGTAGACGACTTTGCCGGAGTGTTTGTTGAACGCGACGATGCCGGTGCCGTTGGGTTTGACTTTGCCGCCGGCGGCGTAGACGTCGCCGAGTTCACCGGGCGGACTGCCGCCAACCTGCATGATGAGCAGTTCGCCTTCGATGACGGGCGTCGCGCCGACACCGAAGAAGTTGTTGACCACACCGAACGTTTTGTCGGTGTCGACTTTCCACTTCACCTTGCCGCTTGTGACGTCAAGACAGTGCAGAATGCCTTCGCCGCCGACGATGTAGACGCGGTCGTCGTCGACCACAGGGCTGCAACGCGGTCCGCCGGAGTAGCGGAGCAGGTCGACGAAATCGGTTTTGTAGCGGAATTCCCAGAGTGGATCGCCCTTCTCGCTGGTCAGCACGCGCAGGCGGTTTTCATCTTTGACGCGGTCGAAAAGAAACAGTCGGCCGCGACTGATCGACGGCATGCAATAGCCTTCAGTGATGCGCGTTTCCCAGATTTTCTTCGGCCCTTCGACCGGCCACTTGGTGATGATGCCTCGTTCCGATGATTTACTGTCGCCGGTCGGGCCGAGAAAGCGAGGCCAGTCTTTTCCGAATGTTCGCGTGCGCAGATCTTTGGGCAGTTTTCCCGGTTCGCTGTCGGCTCGGTCTTGTCCCGTGAGGGGTACGGTAAGTGCAAGCAGAACGAAGCAGCCGGCCAGTTTGTGAATCGGGTTGAATCGTGTCATTGGCGGACCACTTTCCTTGCGCGAATCTAAGGTTTGGCGTTGCCTGTCCCATCGATTGGTCAAGTACCCATGGTATCCTATCCCCGTATCCCGTAACCGCCGAGGAATAACACATGATTCGTTGGTTGATCGCCGTAACAATCTGCTTCGCATTGGTTTCAACTGCACAAGCCCAGGAATGGACGCGCTTCCGCGGCCCCAACGGCCAAGGGATTAGCGATGTAAAAACCATTCCGACGGCCTTCTCAGCCAAGGATTACAAGTGGAAACAGAAACTGCCCGGCGAAGGCCACGGTTCGCCGACGCTTTGGGGTGAAAAACTGTTTGTCGTCTCGGCGGACAAACGCACGGCGACGCGCAGCCTGATCTGCCTGAACGCCGCGACCGGCAAGCCCGCGTGGGAAACCAAGATCGAATCCAACACCCACCACCTACATAAGTTCAACCACTACGGCACGTGCACGCCGGCCGTCGACGCCGATCGCGTCTACGTCTACGCCGGTAGCGACAAAAACACACGCGTGATTGCGTTCGATCACGACGGCAACGAACAGTGGTCCGCTGACTTGGGCAGCTTCGACGGCAACCACGGTCCAAGCACATCGCCGATGCTTTACAAGGACATGGTCATCGTCACACACGATCAGATTGCCGACGGCGCGGTCATCGCGCTGAATCAAAAGGACGGCAAACCGCGTTGGCGGCTCGACCGCAAAGGTGCAACCAACGGTACAAGCTACGGCGTGCCGGTGATCTACAAAGACGCGAGCGGGCAGGATCAACTCATCGTCGCCTCCAAAGGCAACGGGGTCACCGGCATCAACCCCGACAACGGCAAACAACTGTGGGAAATGGGCAACCTGATGACGTTGCGCTCCGTCGCCGGCCCGGTCATCGGCCAAAACGTGCTCTTCGCGCAGTGCGGCTCAGGCGGCGGCGGCAAAGGATTTGTCGCAGTCGAACCGCCCTCCGCCGGCGGCAAACCCGCCTTGAAGTGGAAACTCACCCGCGAGATTCCGTACGTACCCACGCCATTGGTTTACGACGGCCATCTGTATTACATCACTGACGGCGGCCACGCGTACTGCAAGAATCCGAAGACCGGTAAGGATCTCTGGAAGAGCCGCGTGGGTGACCGGCTTGGTTTTTTCGGGTCGCCGGTGTGCGTGAACGGTCATATCTACGCCATCTCGAAAGACGGCAAATGCGTGGTGATCAAAGCGTCCCCGAAAGCCTTTGAACTCGTGAGCGTCAACGACCTTGGCGAATCGAGTTACGCCACACCGGCCGTCGCGAACGGGCGGATGTACCTGCGCACGCTGACGCATGTGATCTGCGTTGGCAAGTGATTGTGGTGTTCAGGCTGTGCGTCAAACAAGTCCGCACTTCATATGTCTGCCAAAAAACGTAAGTCGCAACCAAGACCAACACGTCGTGCGACGCCGGTGCAGTTCATGCGTCTGCTCAAACGCCGACGTTGGATTAGCATCGGCGCCGTGTTGCTGTTTGCCACCGTTGCCATTGTCGCCGACCGGCAAGGCTGGTTGCTGGCAACCGGCGGGGATTGGAGCCGTTATCACGGACGTACCGTCCATGTCGTGCGTGTCATCGATGGCGACACGCTTGAGGTCAACGTACCAGACGGCGATTCACCCACCACGCGCATTCGACTCTGGGGCATCGACACCCCCGAACGCGCCCGACCGGACAAGGGGTTGACTGCGGAACCGTTCGCGCAGGTGGCGACGGATTTCGCCCGCGACTTGTGCCTCAACCAGCAGGTCACCTTACGCCTTCAATCGCACAGCATGCGCGACATGTATGGGCGCGTGCTGGCATACATTGAACTCAATGGCGGCGCGACGCTGAACGAACTTCTGTTGGCTCAGGGATTGGCGCGCGCCGACGGGCGATTCAGCCATCAGCTGAATGAACGCTACGCCTTCATTGAAAAACAGGCGCGGCATGACCGCGCCGGGATATGGGCGAAGTAAAGCTTGATTCAAAGTTCAAGCGCCAGCCGGGCGAATTACCACTGCCCACCGCCGCCGTATCGGCGTTGCTGGGCTTTGGCCTTGTCGCTCTCGTTGCCGAAGATGTAGCCGAGACCCGCACCGATGCCAGCGCCGATTGCCGCGCCTTCTGCGCCGTGTCGGCTTGAGTTGTGCCCGATCACGCCGCCGAGGATCGCCCCCGCTCCGGCGCCGACCGCCGCGCCGGTTTGCGCATCATTGGCGCAGCCGACGCCTTGGCCCAGCACGATGATCATGGCGAGGATGGCCAGACACGTTGAGATTTTCTGTTTCAGATATTTCATGATGAACTCTCCCTTGAACGCGTCGTCCAAGCATAATCCGTCATTCAACAGATCGGCCAATTCGCGACGCCTTACCATTATAGTCCGCCAATCTTGGCGCAGGTTCATTTCTCAGTACGATGCTAGGATCAGGGCGTGCGACAGGCTGCAAACCTTTCAGCGAAAGGCGGGTCATGGAAATTCGAATTGGTCCCCGGCGAAAACGTCCACGCGACCTGCGTCGCGAAATGATCGACGAAACCAGCCGCTTTCTCAGTTGGGCGTTATCGGAAGATCGCAAGCTGCCGCGCATCCCCACCGCGCTCGTCGACGAAGGCGGCTTCGATCGCCTGATGAAACTGCCCGGCGCCAAGAAAATCTCGGCGAAATGGTGGATCCGCGCCATTGATCGCATCAAGTCGTGAACGATTCAACGCCCCGCGCAAACCGGTTGCAGACCGTCAATCACTTGGCCGATGAACCTACGGGCTGCGCGCTCGTAATGCAGGTGCGCCCTTTGTTGTCAATGTCCATCACCCAGTTATCCGCGAGT
>JANQKH010000611.1 GCA_028281215.1 Phycisphaeraceae bacterium
GGGCATGGGCATCGGGCCTTTGCCGGTCGTGGGAATGACGGCAAGCACAATGCCGCCGAGCATGCAGATGATGCCTGAAATGCCCAGCACGCCGAAGCCGGGGATGAACACGAACTCGGCAACGATCAGGAGAAACCCGATGAAGATCATGATCAGGTGCCAGACCTCCGCGAGGCCGACCACGAACGGCGAGAAGATCAGAATGAGTAGGGCGACACCCGCCACCGCGCCCGCGATGCCAACACCCGGCGTCATGAATTCAAAGACCATGCCGAGCAGGAAGATGATGATGAGTCCGGCGCGGACGGGCATTGACGTCAACCAACCGGCGAGGCCTTCGGACCAGGTTTCACCGATGCGAATGATCTCGCTGCCGCCGGTGAAGGCGAGCACTTCTTCATCGGTGGAAAACGTGCCGGGCTCGGCAAGGCCGAGTTCTTCGGCTTCTGCCTGGTGCAGGGTCAGAAGGGTTTTGCCGTCGTGGATTTGCTTGATGAGTTTCCACTTGCCGCGGTCGAGGTCGGTGGCGATTTCCTGAGAGGGCGTGCCGACCGGGTCACTTTCACCGCCGAGGCCGAGTGCATTCTGCACTTTGTCCTTCAGGCTGCTTCGTTTGGCGCCGTCGACCATGATCTGTTTGTCGATCTGATTGACGTAGCGTTCTTCACCGGAGGTTTCATGTTTGACGTGATAGATTTCAACACCGAGGACACACATCGCATGCAACAGCACGTACGGATATCGCTTGCCGCGGGCGTTGTCTTCCATCTCGTTGAGCAGGGGCGAGAGGACTTTGGCGCGTTCGGTCGGCGCCATGTCCTGGCCGAGCAGGTTGATCGGTGCGGCGTCGCCGGTGGAGGCGGACGGCGCCATGATGATGTTGTCGCACGCGGCGCCGATGAGGATACCCGCCGAGTACGCTTTGGGGTTGATCCATGCCGTGGTCGGCACTTTCAGGCCTTTGAGGAACTTGGCGATGTCGAGCGAGGTGGTGAGCACACCGCCGTTGGTGTTGATTTCGATGACGATGTGGCCGGCATTCATGTCCTTGGCGCGCTGGACGCGGCGCTTGACGGACTCGAAGGTGAAGTCGTAGATCATGCCTTCGATGGGAATGATGACAACCGGTCCGGCGCCGGGCGCGGGTTGGGGGCCATCGCGCAGGGGCGGCAGTTCGCCGGCTTCGGAATCTTTACCGTCATTATCGGTCGTGTCATTCGGGACTGCGTCTTTCGCCGTGTTGTCCGATGTTTGCGAGACAACCAAGGGCGCCCACAGATGACCGGCACACAACAACGCAAAAACACACCACAAGATCGACCGTCGGTAGCTGGTTTTCATGACATTGGATTATAGGCGACGCGGATGAGTTTGACGCAAACGGTATTACGATCGGATCCAATGAAAAACGCTGCGGCGCAGGCCGCAGCGTGGAGTGGCGTGAAGTCGGGGGGTGGTTGGCTAGCGGTTTTGATCGCTCGCAAACAACCCTCTCCCAGTCCCTCGCTGGGAGGGAGGGGAGTATGGAACTCAGGCGGCGGCGGGTTTGGCTTGCGCGGCCTGGACTTTGGCGTCGCCGTCATCGCCGCGGCCGACCAGCAGGAGATTCGCCGCGACGCCAATGGAACTGTACGTTCCGATGAAGACGCCGATGATCATGCAGAACGCGAAACCGTGCACGCCTGCGCCGCCGAAGGCATACAGGGTGAGCACCGCCAGAAACGTCGTACCGGAGGTCAGCACGGTTCGACTGATCGTCTGGTTGATCGAATCATTGATGATGCCGGGTGTAGCTTCAGCGAGTCGGCCCCGGTTTTCGCGGATACGGTCGAACACCACGATCGTGTCGTTCAGGGAGTACCCGACGATGGTCAAGAAAGCTGCGACCAAAGCGAGGTCGATCTTGAAGTCACTGAGTCCGAGGAATCCACCAATGGCGGTGTAGATGTAGTGCGACAGGGCGATGGTGCCGAGAGCGATGGTCACGTCGTGCGCCAGCGCGGCAATCGCGGCGAGGCCATAACGGACCGAACCAAACCGCACGGAGATGTAAAACACAATGGCAACGAGGCTGAGGAACATCGCGGTGATGGCCTGCTGCTTCATGGTGTCGGACACTTGGCCGGAGAAGTTCTGCACACTGTCAAAACTCTGCGGTGTGAGCAGAGCATTGACGAGCACGTTCCACTCGGTCTTGGCGAGCCCGCCGGCGGCGTCGAACTGCTCGGGGTTTTCTGCGTAGTTGGTCGAACGGTCGGTGGTGATGACCACCACGGAGGAAAACATGCCATCGCCTGCATCTTCACCCTGTGCCGCTTCGAGACCGATGACACGGAAGTCGCGGTCACCGAGGTTCTCGAACACCGGTTGCTGCCGGGCGCTCTTGATGCGGTCGGTCAGTTCGTCGATGTTCGTAACCGGTTTCATATCGTCGAGCACGATGGCGACGCCGCCGATGTAGTCGGCGACGTTTTCACTGCTGACCCGGTCGATGTTTTCACCGAGGTCGGCGTCGGTGATGCGGAAGACATTGGTGGGCAACGGTTTTTGTTCATCGACGGCGCCGTCTTCCGGCGCGTTGGTGAAGTGCACTGCCGGCCGACTGGTCAACACGTCCGCGAATGCTTCGTGCAGTTTGTCGGAGACGACGGTGTTGTCTTCGTTGAGCACGGCAATGCTGAATTCACCATACTTGCCGTCGGTTTCGTCACCGATGGCGACAACGGACGCGGAACTGCTGTGCAGCCACTTGCGCAGTTCGGCATCGTCGCCGGCGATCTTGTCAAGCCGGTCGCGAGCTTCCTGGAGCGCGAGGCCTTTGCCTTCATCGAGTTTGAACGTCACCTGTGTGCCGGCGCGGAATTCGATGTCAAGCATGTCCTTGCCACGCGAGGCAACGAGGATGATGCTGCCGACGATCAGGACTATGCTGAACATACCGACGATTTTGCGTTTGCCGACCCAGTTGATGTTCGGGTGCAGCAACTTGCTCAAGCCCGGCACGACCGTCGGCAGCATGTTGATCTTTTCAGGCTTGAACCATGCGATGTAGTAATCGACGATCACCCGTGTGCAGAACAACGCAGTGAACATGGAGGCACAGATGCCGATGCCAAGCGTGACGGCGAAACCCTTGACTTCAACGGTGGCGAAGTACCCGAGGATCAGACAGGTGATCAGTGTGGTGATATTCGCGTCAATAATGGTGCTGAATGCTTTTTCATACCCAAGGCGAACGGCCGTGCGCATGTCGGCTTTGTTGGCCAACTCCTCGCGGATGCGCTCGAAGATGAGCACGTTGGCGTCGACCGCCATACCGATGGTGAGCACCATGCCGGCGATGCCGGGCAGCGTCCACGTCGCTTCGAGCATGCACATGACGCCGAGGATCACCACCATGTTCGCGGCAAGCGCGAAGTTGGCGATCATGCCGGCAAAGAGGTAATAGATCGCCATGAAAATCGCGACAGCAATCAGCGCGCCGGCGGCGGCGTATTGGCCTTTCGACAGGTTGTCGGCGCCCATTTGCGGATTGAAGAACTTTGTGCTGATCGGCCGGTCACTCAATTGGGCTTTGAGCGAGCCGGCGTTGAGGGTTCGGATCAGGTAGTCCAGTTCCTTCTTGGTGTAACCGCTGGACTTGCTGATCTGGCCGTCGGTTTGGATCTTGCTTTGGATGGTGGCGACGGACATGGCTCGGCCGTCGAGCACGATCGCCATCAGCGAGCCCTGGTGTTTCTCAGTCAGGTCGCCAAGGTATTGTCCGCCGGTGGTGTTCAGGCGGAACGAGACAGCCTTTTGACCGGTGCGGGTGTCGATAGTTGTGCCCGCGCTGACCAACTTCCAGCCCGGCTCCGATGCGGTGAGCCGGTCGCCGTGCGTGTTGGTCATGAGCAGGTAATAGTCGTCCCCGTAGCGATCACCGACCATGCCTTCGCGGGCGAAGAATCGTGCGGGATTGTCGGTTGCGGCTTCGCGTTGTTCGGCGGTCTCGGCGAAGGTTGTCAGGTCGTCAACCTCGAACCAGCGATAGGCTTTCTCCGTGCCGGCGTTCGGGCCTTTCTCGTGCAACTGATCACGGTATTCCTGGTACGCCGGGTCAAAGGCGTCGCGCGGCGACGGGGCAATGCGGAACTCCAACACGCCCGAACCACGCAGCAGGGCGACCAGATCTTCCGGGTCGTCGAGCAGACCTCGCTCGGCGTCATACGCGGCGAAGGCGTCGACCACGGCGCGAAGTTCGGTTGCACGATCGGGATGTTGCTTGATCAGCGCATCCAACGCTTTGGACCGCGAGGTCGACGCCATGCCCTTCTTGTCGACCTTGCGGGTCTTGTCCGAGTCGTCGAGTTGCACGATGCGTTCGATGTCAGCGGGATCGACGTTGGTGGCGAGGACGGCTTCGATAGCCGGCTCGTACTTCTTCCGTGCCTCGACAAACGCCTTGGTCTTTTCGGTTCGTTCGTCCTCAAGTTTGGCCAGATGATCTTCAGCCTGTTTCTTCTGATCGGCCGGCGCATCGGCCGCGAGTTTGTCCAGCGCTTCCTGGGCTTTGCGGGCCTGATCGACCGCTTCGAGGTAAGGTTTGCGCGCCGCTTCACGGGCATCAAAGGCGGCGACGAGGTTGGCCAGCAGGCGTTTTCGTTCTTCGTTGTCGCCGGCCATTTCGTCGAGGGCCTTGCTGCGGGCAGTTGGCGCCAGTTTCAACTTCGCTTCGAGGTTGTAGCGGGAGATGTTGCCGTCTTTGACGGCGTCGAACGCGTCAATGTATGCGGCCCGCAGTTCACGCACCACAGGTTCGGCCAGCGCGGCTTGGATTTCCAGCCGACTGTTGCCGACGCGGCGCCAGACCAGGTTTCGCACGCCGTTGGGGTCGACGCGTTGCGACAACACTTTGATGATCTGATCGATCGCACCGGCGGCGTCTGGTTGGTCATCGGGGATTTCCACGTGGTACGTCAGCACGAATCCGCCGGCGAGGTCCATGCCCGGTTTTGGTGGATTCACTTTGATCATCCAGAAGCACATGGCGATGATCAGGACTATCAAGACAGGTTTCCAAACAGGTCGCTGTTCCATGATGGAACTCCAAGGTTGGTTTGAGTGGGATACGAATCAGAACACGAAGGAGGTTTCCTTCACGTTCAGTCGTTGTGGGTTTAAGTTCAAGTGTGGTGTGCGTGCGACAAATGAAACGAAAGGGCGGCGCGACAGGTATCCTTCACGCGCGACTTTATCGCACCGGCGGTGGAAGATTGGAAAAGACAGCAAGACGATGTGTGACCGGTTGGTCCAACGCCTGCTGCACGCGACTGACATGCATGCATCGGACGGCGTCGTCCGCCACCCTGAAATCGATCAGGGAGGTGACTGTGTTTGAGTGACTTTCGGACTTCGCCTGACACGATTGTTCGCCGCGGATGTGAGTGACATCGTTGCGGCATTCAGGGATGCGAAGCCAGTCCTGATCGGCCTCGTTGCCCCGATCGATGGATTGGCCGGCGCGGGGGCCGTTGATCTGTCCACCGGGTAGCGTCGTCAATATGGACGCGTTGGCCGCCGACCCCGCCGACAGGGTGACGGCGAAGAGGATGAGGCATGCGGATTGGCGGGCAAATCGTTGCATCGGAGTGAATTATGGTTCGGATTTCGCCGGGGTCAAGTTCAGGGAATATGGCGATCGGGTGTAGGTTTTATACCGCAGGGCCGCTTAGACCAGTTTGTCGAGTTCCCAGCCCTGGCGGTAACAACCACGAATGGACGCGTTGGCTTCGGGTACGTTGGTCACTTTCATCGCCTTGGCGTCCCAATTGATGCGTTGCTGGGCGCGCATGGCGACGTTGCCCAGCAGCACGGCTTCGGTCATCGGACCGGCGTAATCGAAATTGGACAGCGCCATTTCCGGCTTGTTCGCCTTGACCGCAGCGACCCATTCCTGGTGGTGGCCGCGGTCATTGTCACCGCCCTGTGGGGTGCGCGGCAGGGTGATCGGTACGTGGTCGAAGTCCGACACCTTTCGGCCGGACACGAATTGGCCCGCGCCCCAGTAGCTGGGAATGTAGAGGGTGTCTTTCGTGCCGACCATGATCACACCGTTGCCGGGCAGTTGCTTTTGTTTGGCGAGGCCGGCGTCCGGTTTTTTGCGGCCGTCGTACCAGTGCAACTTCACTGCCGGCCGCTTCTTCGTTCCGAACGACACCTTCTGGGCGGGGAATTCATAAACAATGGTCGACCACTCCGGTGCGGCTTCGTCGAACAGTTCACTCGACTTGGCGGACACGGCCACCGGATCGCGCAACTCCAGCGCGAAGAACGGCGTATCCATGTTGTGGCAACCCATATCACCCAGCGCGCCGGTGCCGAAGTCCCAGAATCCGCGCCACTTGAACGGCAGGTAAGCGGGGTTGTATGGCCGTTCCTTCGCCGGTCCGAGCCACATGTTCCAATCGAGGTGGTCGGGGACTTTTGATCCCTTGCCCTGCTTGAGCGCCGCGATCGCGCGTTTACCTTGCGGCCAAATGGGCCGATCGGTCCAGACGTGAATCTCCTTGACGTCACCGATCGCGCCGGCTTGCACCAGTTCCACCATGCGCCGCGTACCGGGATGAGCGTGGCCCTGGTTGCCCATTTGTGTGATGAGTTTGCGATCGCGCGCGACTTTGGTCAGCAGCCGTGCTTCGTACACGTTGTGTGACAGCGGCTTTTGACAATACACATGCTTGTTCATGCGCATCGCCGTCAGCGCTGCAATGGCGTGAAGATGATCCGGTGTCGACACTGTGACCACGTCGATGTTCTTCTCTTCCTTTTCGAGCATCTGACGGAAGTCGGTGTAGTGGCCGGCGCGGTCGAACCGTTTGAACATCGCGCCGGCGTTGCGCTTGTCGACATCGCACAACGCGGTGACGTATTCGGTCGAGCACAGGTCGATGTCCACCGCGCCTTTCCCGCCCGCGCCGATCGCTGCCAGCCGAAGTTTGTCGTTGGCGCCCAGCACGTTGCGCGTCACGTTCGGCAACAAAGCAAGGGCGCCAATGGTGGCAGACGAGTAAACAAAACGACGGCGGGTAATGGAACGAGGCATGATGCTCTCCACAGATCAAATTTGGCGGGTGGAACCGAAGTCAACATTATATGAAAGCCGAATCGGCGACCGATTGACGGGTTCTGGCAAGTGAAAATGGCGATTGGCAGTAATTGTCGGACGGACGTCGACTTGAAGATCAACTGAAGAACCACTTTAAGATCAGCAGTTCAAAACCGATCAGTCCGGTGATAATGAAGCAGATGTGCATGACGCGCCGTGCGCGACGGGCTTTGTCGCTGTCGGCGAGATTGGGTAGCGGCACCATGCGCAGTTGGGGTTCGCCGGCGGTGGGGCAGTATTCTGCGGCATACCCGCGCCGTGCTTGATCCTGCACGATGGCGATGACCAGATTCGCATCGAACGGCGACAGGCCGAGCATCTTTCCCAGTCGCACCAGCCGCTCGCGCTTTTGTGGCGAAAGCAAAGTCCCTTCAAGCGATTCGCTGACGCGCACCGCCAGCACCCAGCGCGGATCGTGAATCCCTTCGATCGGATGGCCGACGCGCGGCGCTTTGTTCTGTTGATCGGAAGGGTGTTCGGTTCTTGTGTCCTCTGTTTCTGGTGCATCAACGAAACGCAGGCGCGACGACATCGTCTGTCGCGATGCGGTTCGGTCGTGGTCGGACCGAGGTGTCAGGCGACGTTGGGGCGACGCGCAAGGATCGCTTGCGGCGGGGCCGGATTGGTGCTGCTCCCGAGCGATGGGCTTTCCTTTTTCCCGAATGGCTGGCGTTCGTGGCGGTCGAAAATGATCCACCAAATTCAGCATAGCACAGGTTTTTCCGAACGTCGTTCATGAGGCGTCCTAAACGTGTTAAGTTTCCAAAATTTTGTCACTAATACTGGAACACGGCGCTTTATCGGACGCCGCTAGTCGCTGTGCAACATGTTTGAGGTATTATGTCAGCACAAGGAGGCCGCCATGAGCGATGATCTTGTTGACGTTTATGAGACCGACACACTGGCCGATGCCCAACTGCTCGCCGCCCGGTTAGAGGAAGAAGGAATCGATTCGTTCATCGACAATACCGACAGTCCGTTTGACGGTCTGACTGCGATGCAGCAGCAGAAGATCGTGCGCGTGCTGCCCAACGCCGAGAGCCAGGCCAGGCAGGTCGTGCAGGTGTTTGTGCAGGAGCGAAACTCCAGCACATCCGAGAATGAATAAGCCGGCGGACGCACGGTCGACTTCGGGAAGCGGGGATGGCGATATTTCATTGCCGGATGTCGGCATTTGGTGCTTACGTGTCGTCCAATTGCGACAATACTAATTAATCGTTGCCGTCACGATGCACGGCGATGACAGTGTGGTCTGTCCGGAGACGGCTTTGCTTGCAGTGCATGGTAATTCCATTGCGATGCTCTGGGTTGTGTTGGGCGCGACCAGCACGTTCGCGTTGATCAGCGCGGTGCGTGGGGATCGTACGCCGACAAATTCAGCAAACGTGCAAGTTTCGATTAGCGCACAGTCGGCGACCACCTTTCTCACAACCCATTGCGTGAAATGCCACAACTGGGAAAAGCGTAAAGGCAAACTGGCATTTCACGATTTGGGAGTCGGTCTGAAGATCGAAGCCGCCGCGCTGTACGCCGATGACGCCACGCTACAGCGGCTGATGATGAACTGTTGGCCTGAATGGTTGACCTCGACTCATCTTTCATGTGCATCACCAATTGACGTTGCCTTACAATATTGAATCCCCGCCTTCCCGGATCTCCATGGGTCGGCTTTGTTTTCAGGAGATTTCCGTCATGATCAACAAAAATCAAATGTCCTTCATGGCCCTTATGACTGTTTTTGTGATCGGCCTGTCAGGCTTGGAAGCACAGGCGGCCAAGACTGTCAAAGTGTTCATCCTCGCCGGCCAGTCCAACATGGAAGGTAAGGCCACCAACGCGCTTTACGACCACCAGGCCACGGACGACAAGACCAGGGAACTGTTCAAGCACCTTCGCGACGGCGACAAATGGATCGTCCGCGATGATGTGTTCATTAAGTTTCTGAATCGTCACGGCGGATTGACCTTGGGATACGGCTCGCCAAAGCGAACGGGCGTCGAGTTGGAGTTTGGAACGGTCATCGGCAATCACTTCGATGAGCCGGTGATTCTCGTGAAGACAGCGTGGGGTGGGCACTCCTTGTTCAAACTGTTCCGTCCGCCGTCTGCCGGGATGCCCGACGCCGAATACTTCAAGAAAGAACTGGAAAACGCACAGAAGCGTGTGGAAAACAACAACAAGAAGCGCAAACGTAATGACCCGTTGCCGGCCATGGAAGACATCAAGAAACCGTACGGCAGTTCGTATCGCAACATGATCGCCGAAGTGCGTGACGTGTTAAAGAACCACGCCACGCTCTTTCCCGCGACCAAGGGCATGGAACTCGAAGTCGCCGGCTTCGTTTGGTTCCAGGGCTGGAACGATATGTACGGCGACCTTGGCCCGAATGAATACGAATCCAACATGAAGCATCTGATCAACGACGTGCGCAAGGAATTCGGCAAGCCGAAACTGCCGGTCGTCATCGGCGCCATGGGACAGAATGGCTCCAAGCCCGCGAAGGGCAACATGGTCAAAGTCAAGGAAGCCCAGTTCGCCATGAACAACGTGGCTGAGTTCAAGGGCAACGTCAAAACCATTGCGACCGATGTACTGGTCGACAAGGCCGCTGAAGAACTCTACCCACATTGGCGCAAGCGATTCGAGGAATGGAAGCTCACCGGCTCTGACTTCGGTTATCACTACATGGGCAGCGCGATTTGGTTCAACCGCATCGGCAAAGCGATGGGTGAAACCATGATCGATTTGCTGAAACAGGCCAAGTAATGCTTGCGTTGGTCGGCCTGTTGATTGGTGGTTCCTTGGTGTACCAATCGAGCTGCGGTGCGCTACCTTGCCCGCCGATCCGAGTCGCGTGAACCCCAACACGGACATTCAGCCTGACTCGCTCGCCGAACTTGTGCGCGACACTTTCGTGCAAGCGGTTCGCTTTGAGCACGAAATCAATTCGACGAACACGCGGTCGTTGAACCTGTTGCGTGAGATGCCGGACACGCCGACGTCGAAGTTAGATCATGTGGTTTACAATGGCGGCGTTGAACGCCATGCCAAGACTTTCATTCCAACGTGTGTGTTCCGTTTCACTTGCTCGCGGCCATGTTTGTGGTGTGGCGTGGATTGTTCTGGCCGCAGTGTTACAAATGGCGTGGCCCGCATTGGGCCAGACCAAAGACGCCAAGCAAACGCCGCCTCCCAGCACCACGCCCACCAGTCCAGCCGCCGATCCCACGACCGACACGCTCACGTTGGATTCGGTCACCGCCCAGATCAAGCAACTCGAAGCCGACAGTGAAACTGAAGATTCGCTTAAAACGAAGTTGTTGACCGCGTATCGGCTCGCCGAATCCCAACTCAAAGCTGCCGCGTCGCATCAGAAACGCGCCGCGGCGCTCAAACTTCAGATCGAGAACGCGCCGGAGCAAACCGGCCAGTTCACCAAAGCGCTGGAAGCGTTGCCCGTGCTGGTCGAGGACAAGGCCGCCGAGGCGCTCGATATCAAGCCTGACGAGTTGGACAAGGCGCTGGCTAAAGCCCAGTCCGACCTGGCGGCGCTCAAGAGCAGTCGCACGGCGTTGGAGACCGAGGTCAAGGATTTGACCGCCAGGCCGACCAAGGCGCGGGAAGAGTTGGCCGCTGCCAAAGCCGCGCTGGAGCAGGTTGAGAAAGACCTCAAGGTCGCGCCGCCCGCCGACGAGCCGCCGAAACTCACCGCCGCCCGCCGCGCCTCGCTTGAAGCGCGGCAGCGCGCCCGCACCGCCGAGATCGCCGCGCTCGACCAGGAACTGGTCGGCCACGATGCCCGCCTCACGCTCAAAACCGCCGAACTCGATCTTGTCACCCGCCAGGCTGCCAACGCCGAGGTGCACCTGAAGGTCGTGCAGAACGAAGTCAACCGCATCAAGCGCGAGGAAGCGGAAAAAGCCAGGCGCGCCGCCGAGCAAGCCCAACGCGAAGCGATCGGTAAACACCCGGCCATCAAGCAGGTCGCCGACGAAAACGCCAAGCTCAGCACCGATCTGGCGAACATCGTTGAGCAGGATCAGCAAGCGAATGACGTTATGAGTCGGCTCGGTGAACGCCTCGATCAGCTCACAACGCAGTTCAAGGACGCCAAAGAGCGAATCGAAAAGACCGGTCTCAACGAAACCCTCGGCCGCATCCTTCGCGATCAGCGAAACAGCCTGCCCAACATCAATCGATTCGAGCGCGATTCCAACGAACGGTCGAAGCGACTTGCCGTGGTCAGCAATGAGAAGATCGACCTCGACCAACGTCGCCGAAAACTGTCCGACGTCCAATCCGCCGTTGCCGACCGCATGACGTCAATCGAGTCATCCCTCGACCCCGATCAGCGGGATGAGATCGAAGCGGAACTTCAGAAACTGCTCGCTTCACAAAAGGAGTTGCTGGACAAGCTCGGCCCAGAGTACGCCGATTACATCAACACCCTCGGCGCGCTCGATTTCAAGCAACGCCAACTGATCGACAGGGCTGACGAATTCGCGGAGTTCCTCGACAAACGGTTGCTCTGGATTCCAAGCGCCCAGCCGGTCAACAGTCAGACGTTGGATCAATTTGTTGGCGGATTGAAGGCATTGGTTTCGCCCAACAATTGGTCGGCGTTGATCACTTCCTTGCGTACGCGCGTGTTCGGACAGTTGGTGCCGACGATCGTTGTGGTCCTTCTGTTCATTGTGATGCTCGTGGCGCGAAGGCCGTTGCGCAAGCGGTCGGACGCGATGGCCGAGCATGTGGGCAAGGCAAAGCAGGATAACTTCCGGTGGACGCTTTTCGTGTTGGGCGTCGCGCTGCTTGCCGCGTTGCCTTGGCCGTTACTTGTCGGCACGTTGGGTTGGCTTCTGCGTGATGACTTCACCGCCGGCGGTTTCGTTCGCGGGTTTGGCGCGGGCTTGGTCGTCGCCGCGTGGCTGTTGTTTCCCATCCTTGCGCTGGCGGGCTGCTGCCGCAAGTCCGGACTGATGCGCGTGCACCTGCGATGGACCGACCGTTCGACGACCGTCATCCGTCGCAACCTGTTATGGCTCCGCTTTGTCGCGCCGGTGTTCGCGTTCTTCATTACCTTTGCCGACTGGCAGGCCGACGATGCCTCGGCGGCCGGTTTGGGCCGCGTCGCCTTCATGCTCGCGATGATTGTGTTCGCCGTCTTCATCGCGCGCATGCTCAATGTCAAGTCCGGCGCGGTTGCCCCGACGATTCAACGCCATCCCGGCACACTGCTGGCCCGAACGCGATACGCTTGGTACGTCATCTCCGTCGGCACGCCGGTCGTGCTCGCCATGCTTGCGGCAGTGGGTTATTACTTCACCGCCCAGCAACTCGAACACCGTCTGTTGCTGTCGGTTTACATCATTCTTCTGGCGATTGTGATTGACGATTTGGTCATTCGTTGGCTGATGCTGGCGCGGGTCAAGTTGGCGTTGAAGCAAGCGGAGGAGAAACGCGCCGCACTCAAGGCCGCGAAGGAAGCGGAAGCTGAAAGCGAAGAAGAAATCGCCGCCTCGGCCGAGCCGTCCAACATCGACCTCGCCGCCGTCAACGAACAAACTCGCCAGTTCGTGCGCGGCCTGATCGGCGTGTCACTCTTCCTCGCCCTGTGGGGCGTGTGGGCTAGCGTGTTGCCCGCGCTGGGCATCCTCGACGAAATCGAGTTGTGGCATCAGAGCACGACCGTCGCCGGTGAAGTGGCCGTCGTTCCGATCACGCTCAAAAGCCTGGGATTGGCCATCCTCGGCGCCGGGTTGACCATCGTGGCCGCCCGCAATCTGCCTGGCGCTCTGGACATGATCATTCTTGGCCGCCTGCCCATGGATTCCGGCACGCGTTACGCCGTCAGCACGATCAGCCGATATGTGATCGTCGGTGTCGGCGTCGTGCTTGCGTTCAATATGATCGGCATCGGTTGGGCGCAGGTGCAATGGCTGCTCGCCGCATTAACCGTCGGCCTCGGCTTCGGACTCCAGGAAATCTTCGCCAACTTCGTGTCCGGCATCATCATCCTTGTCGAACGCCCCATCCGCGTTGGCGACACTGTCACCGTCGGCGAAACGTCGGGCATCGTCACCCGCATCCGCATCCGCGCCACAACCATCACCGACTGGAACCGCAAGGAACTGATCGTCCCCAACAAGCGATTCATCACCGAAGACGTCATCAATTGGACACTGTCCGATCCCGTCACACGTTTGGACATCATGGTCGGCATCGCATATGGCTCCAATACGGAACTGGCGC
Source organism: Phycisphaeraceae bacterium (assembly GCA_028281215.1). Lineage (GTDB taxonomy): Bacteria > Planctomycetota > Phycisphaerae > Phycisphaerales > Phycisphaeraceae > JANQKH01. The sequence goes on from JANQKH010000611.1 coordinate 13,400, forward strand.
TTCAAACCATGACCGAAACGGTCAAAACATTGCCGGGCGTGATCGATTCGCCCGAACCGGAAGTGTTCTTCCTCGGCTTCGGTGACAACACGCTCAATTTTGAAGTGCGCGTCTTTGTGCGCGAAACGACCAACAAAGGTCGCACCAAAGTCGTCCATGCCGTGCACATGGCCATCGACCAGGCCTTCCGCGAGAAGGACATTGTCATCGCGTTCCCGCAGCGGGATCTGCACATCAAATCGTCCGAAGTGCCGATCAACATCATCGCCCAAATGCAGTCCGAGGCCGCCCGGAAATCGAGTCAGAACACCGGCCAGCACCCCGCGGGTGCTTGATCGGTAGAAGACGCAATCAGCCCAAACCACCAGTGAGGTAATGTGCCCCCATTCCCGCCTCGGCATATCGGGCGAGTGGGAGCCGCCCCGGACAATTGTCGCCGTCCGGACATGTCCGGACACACGGGGGTACCCCTATTAAGTCGAAATCACGGTAACTCCCTTTTTGCAAATGGATTACGTCAAAATCGGGCCATGTCCGGCCGTGTCCGCCGGACATCCACCCCTCGTTTTCAGCTCAAAAATGCCGATTCCGATGTCCGCCCGGACATCAAATCATGTCCGGAACGTGTCCGGCCATGTCCGGCGGACACGAAACGCGCACGTTTGTGCGCGCTGAGGCGACCCATCTGAATCCCGTTCATTCACTTGTCAAAGAGCAAATGCCGCACCGATCGCACGGTGCGAACATGCTATCAGAAAACCTAACAAAATACAAGTATAATTTCGGCTTTCACCAAGGCGATTGCATGCAGGCACCGAGTCTCCCGTCATTCCTGCACAGGAATGACGAATTGTCATGCCGAACAACAATATCACACTTTGCAAAGCCAAAGTGCGCCACCCCC
>JANQKH010000665.1 GCA_028281215.1 Phycisphaeraceae bacterium
TTGGCTTGTCGACGACATTGCCGTCGCGTTCTGGCTTTACCTGCCGACCGGTGTCGGCCTGACTTTCGTCGGTTACTGCCTGCTCTGCGTGCCGTTGACCGTCTACGCCGTCAAACCCCTCGCGGGCGGAGTCTCCAAACTGTTCCGCCTGCCGCGCTCACTCTTGCAACAAACCATTCTCGCCACGCCGTTCCGGCACGGCCTGACCGCCGGCTCGCTCATGATCGGCCTCGCGCTGATCATCACCATCTGGACCGAAGGCGGCAACCTTCTCTACAGTTGGTTCGACTCGATCAAAATGCCCGACGCGTTCGTGCACACCGGCGATCGCTTTCCAAGTGAAGCCATTCGAATCATTAAGGATGACGAACGTGTCATCGATCACTGCACGATCAAGGCGCAACCCGTGCGGACGCGAAACGTCAAGTTCGGCATCCGCGAAATCACGCCGCCGTTCACACTCTTCGCCAGTTCCGATGTCGAGGCGTTCCTCAACATGACGAAGGTCGATTGGATCGAAGGCGATCCACAGACAGCGTTGGCCAGGCTGCGCGAGGGCAATGCCGTGCTCGTCGGCAGGGAATATCTGATCGCGCACGGCGTGGGTGTGGGCGGCAAGGTCACGCTCGCCGGCGCGGACGGCGATGTCACCTTCGAAGTCGTCGGCGTGGTCGGCGCGACCGGACTTGACGTGGCCGTGCAACACTTCGGCATCGGCATGTCCTACGCCGAAGCTTCGGTCAGCACCGTCTTCGGCACGCGCGAAGACGGCATTCGCCACTTCAACATGAACGAGCCTGACTTGATCCTCCTCGAGTTCGCCGACGGCGTGAACGAAACCGAAGCACTGGAACAGATCACCGACAAGATGAATCCCGTCATGCGCGGCGACCTGCGCGCCGATACCAGCACCGCCATCCGCGACTTCGTCCATCAAATCTCCGAACAACTCATGGCGGTCGCCAGCACGCTCGGCCTGGTGAGCCTGCTGATTGCCGCGTTCGGCGTGGCAAACCTGATCATCGCTGAGATTCACGCCCGGCGGTTCGAGTTCGGCGTGCTTCGCGCCATCGGAAGCCAGCGCGCTATGATCGGGCGATTCATCATCGCCCAAACGCTGGTCATGGCGATCGTCGCCTGCATCACCGGCGTCGCGCTGGGCATTCAAATGGGCGTGGTCGCCAAAGTGTTCCACGCCCGTCTGGTCGGCGTCGACTACGCCTGGCAAACCCCCTGGCCGGTGATCGCCCTGGGCACAGCGATCGTCATCGTCATCGCCATCGCCGCCGCCGTGCCTGCGATTGGAAGACTGATGCGACAGAAGCCTACGCAGTTGCTCGCGGCGGATGCATGAATGGAAGTGGGGAGTGCGAAGTATGTGTCTTGCCCTGCCATAGTTTCACAATCCTATTCGTCTGCATGCACTTTCGACTTCCGACTTCTCCTTCATTTCATCACGCGTAATCCAAGTTGTTGCCGTCGCCGATTCACTTGCTCGATTGCCTCGGGTTGTTTTTTCAGAAATCGCACCAGTTGCGACGCGGTGCACCCCAACACCGTCGCCGCGGCTTTCAGGTCGAATCGTAGCGCGTGAATCACATCCAACGCCTCGGCGAGCAACGCGGGGAAATCCGCGTGGCTGGGATTCACTTCGATCCGGCCTGCACGAATACGACCTTGCCAAAGGTCACTCGGTTCGGCGCCCAACTCGTAATCCGCCCGCACTTCAACAGCCAGATTCACCCGCAATCGAAACAACGCGACGCGATGATTATCGGCCTGGCTTCGTCGCTCCGAGGCCCAGCCGGTCACGCCTGTTACCGTGTGCGTGATTTCCACCGCCGTCTCGACCTTGTTTCGATGCTGACCGCCCGGCCCCGACGCCCGGCCTCGCCGAATGTCACACTGATCCAACAACACCTCCGGCTCCCACCTCGCAGGATGGTCGGCGTACGTTTCGCCTTTGCATTTCTGTGCGTCTTTCCGATTCATGGCATCAATCGATTCCTTTTGCGAACCTGATCCGTGAATGGTTCGATACTGATCGTACATCGAATCGCTGATCATCCTATCGGACGCACACCGCGCATGGACGATGCCACCGACAAAACACCGGCGACGCCGGTCGACCAAACGCCTTCGCGGTTCGCGGCGCTCGACGCGTTCATGGCGGACCATGTGTGGCATCCGCGGTTCATTCCGTTCCTGATCTACCTGTTGCTCCTGACATTGAACGGATTGATCAGCGACAACCTGGCGTGGACCTATCCGTTTCTGTATGTGCTCCAGTGCGGTGTGGTCGTCTGGCTCCTGTGGCGGTACCGAAAACTGCTGCCGGAACTGACCGTCAAGTTTCACTGGTTGGCCGTTCCCATCGGTGTCGGTGTCGCTTACGCCTGGATCTGGCTTGGCTTCGTCGTCGAAGAAGCATCGCAAGTCCAACACGACGGCATCGCCAAGTTCACCAGCCAACTCAATCAGTTCATCATGACGCCCGACGCCGCCGGCGAAGTGCCCGCACCGAACGACGGCACGTTCTACTTCAAAGATCTCAGCAACGCGACCGAAACCAAGTTCGGAGAGATGAACAGCGTCTCGCCGGCGTTCTTCTGGGCCGCGTTCGCGTTGCGGCTGCTGGGCATGTCACTGGTCGTGCCGTTGTTTGAGGAACTGTTCATCCGCTCGCTCATTCTGCGAAGCATGTCGAACGCCAAACAGACCGGCGCCGGGTTGATGCAAGTACTGGTCGACTTCCCAGGCATCGGTGATCGGATCATGAACACCGCAGCGGGCCAGCGTGCCGAGAATCAGCCGCCGATGTTCACCAAGCAGTTCAACGAAACACCGCTGGGCAAACTGACGATCTTCGGCGTAGTGATCTCCACACTTATCTTTGCCGTGAATCACGTGCCGCGCGACTATCTCGGCTGCGTGGTATGCGGCGTCGCCTACTGCCTGCTCCTGGCAGCCACGAAAGGTAAAGGCCTCGGCCCCGTCTGCTGGGCGCACGGCATCACCAACGCTTGCCTCTGGTGGTACACCCTGCACACAGACGACTGGCGGTTTCTCTAGCCGAATGTCACAATCCGACGACCGATGAATATGTCGCACGCAGTACCCAGCAGCTACTGACTTCCCATGAAACGAAGGTTCTTCATCCTCTGCGGTTGGCTGAGTTTGAGTCTTGGCGTGATCGGCATCTTTTTGCCGTTGTTGCCCACAACGCCGTTCGTGTTGTTGGCGTCAGCCTGTTTCTCACGTGGTTCAACGCGGATTCACACGTGGTTGCGTCACCATCCTCGATTCGGAAGCATGATTGTGGACTGGGAGAAGCATCGTGTGATTCGGCCGCGCGCGAAGTGGATCGCAACCGTGATGATCGTCGCCATGTTTACGTATCCGATCGGCTTTAGCTCGCTGCACATTGGGTGGCGCATCGGTTTGGCTTCCATCGGCATCGCGGTCATCACGTTCATTCACACACGGCGATCGCACATCCAACCGACTGACAAAACGAGCGCGGTAACGTGCTGACGCATTTTCAATCCAAGCATGGCGGAGTCGGTGTTGGAATCGAGTGCAAAGCATCTGTCTGATCGGCCTGCGATGGCACGCGCTCTTTGGTTGACATCACTTTTCTTCCCATGGGATGACTATGCAACTTTCGCCTGTCCCCTTGTTATTCGGTGCTTCGCCCCTACAATACGTCTTCACCAACGGGTGAACATTCCCTCCTCAGGCGGCTTAGGTTGTGAGAAAACCTTGTCGTCGACCTCCGAAAGCTGATTTTTCATGTCATTTGAACAACTGCGACTCGATGAGTCGTTGCTGCGTGCGGTCCGGAAGCAGGGCTACACGACGCCGACCGAAATTCAGGCCAAAGCGATTCCCTACGTCATCGAGGGTCGCGATGTGCTCGGCTGCGCGCAAACCGGCACAGGCAAAACAGCAGCGTTTGCGTTGCCGATTCTGCATCGTTTGCAAGCCCGGGCCAACCAAACCGAAAACGACTCGCCAAAGAAAAACAAAAAGCACCGCCCCATCCGCACACTGATCCTCAGCCCAACGCGCGAGCTTGCCGCGCAAATCGGTGACAGCTTTCAACAGTACGGCAAGCATACCGGTCTCAAACACACCGTGATCTTCGGCGGCGTCAACCAAAACCCACAATGCAAGGTTCTCCGCGCTGGCGTGGACATCCTTGTTGCGACGCCTGGTCGTCTGCTCGACCTGCTCGACCAGGGCGTCATGTCGATCAAGACAATCGATATCTTCGTGCTCGACGAAGCCGACCGCATGCTCGACATGGGTTTTATCCCCGACATCCGCAAGGTGGTCGGCATGATTCCGAAGCGGCGGCAGACGCTGCTCTTCTCTGCGACGATGCCGAAGGAGATTCAACAACTCGCGAATCAGTTGCTGGTCGATCCGGTCGAGGTGAAGGTCAAACCGGAACAGGCGACGGCGGAAAAAGTGGAACAATCGATTTACTTTGTCGAGCGGCCGAAGAAGATCAACCTGCTGGGCGACATTCTGCAGAACACCAGCACCGGCTTGACGCTGATCTTTTCGCGCACGAAGCGCGGCTGCGACAACATCGCACGAAAACTCAAACGCTTCGATATCCGTGCGGAAACAATTCACTCCGACAAATCACAGGCCGCACGACTACGCGCGTTGAAGAATTTCAAAACCGGTAAAGTCGGCGTGCTGATCGGTACAGACATCGCCGCACGCGGTATCGACGTCGACGGCATCTCGCATGTCATCAACTACGACATGCCCGGCGATGCGGAAACGTATGTGCACCGCATTGGGCGAACCGGACGTGCAGGCATGGAAGGCGACGCGTTGTCATTTTGCACGCGTGACGAGTTGGGCGAGCTGCGCAGCATCGAGCGCATGCTCGGCCGATCCATTCCGGTGATCCCGCACGATCACGAACCGGCGGAGCCGATTGAAGCACTGCCGACCAAGGCGCCGGCAAGCAAATCCAAGAAGAAGCGATCGCAAGGCAACCGACGTGGTCAAAGCCGATCGAAGCCGCGGGGTGACGGATCGGATCGAAGCTCAAAGCGTTCCAGCAACAAGACGAGCAAAAAATCATCTGCGAAACGTCGCCGCAATCGAAGTGGACAACAACATGCTTCAGCAGCCGGAGGCAAATCAGCGTCTGGAAAACGCTCGAAGAAAAAGCAGCATCGACGCGGAAAAACGGGTGGAAAAACGACCACAAAGATGAAAGGGAATGCAGCCGCTTCATGAGCCTGAATGTGCTCTTTTAGGTTGTGACCTGATAAATTGGAATGGTTCTGCCTGGAATGCTTGACTGGTGTTCATCCACTTTGACGCCACCCATTTTTTCATAAAAGCCAGCAGAATTCGGGTCGGCGATGATCGTCAGCGTCGGCACACCCAGCCTGCCACACGTTTCGATCGCTTGACGAAATAGTTGCGTTCCAATCCCCTTGCCAAACTGGTCCGGTGCAACAAAAAAATGTTCCAATTCCGTCATGCCGGCTTCGTGTTGCCGAATGGTGAAATATCCCATGATAGTCTGCCCAAACCATGCCACTTGAGCGGCAAGCAACTCGTTCAAATCTTTCGGCGCGAGTGTGAGTTCTTTCTTGAACACATTCATTTCGTCAGGACCGTACCCCCACGATGCCTTCGACGCGATGCCCAAAGCAGTGACAACGGTCAAATCGGCGGCTCGCATTGTTCTCATTTGGACTGGGAGCATATTGCAATGAGATGGCTAACGACGAGGGTGAATCGCACCCGTGAAGAGGCAGACAACTTACCGCATCCCTAAATAACTAATCCTGTAACGCCCCCGACATCACCATCACCGCCTGCCCCAAGATGATCGCACGGTTGGCGCGAATGTTGATACGCACCGTGCCGCCTCGTTTTGAAGCCTGGTAAGCGACGAGTTCGTTCTCTCCCAATTTCTGTGACCAAAACGCGCCGAGCAAGCAATGCGCAGAGCCTGTGACCGGATCTTCATCAATCCCACACGCGGGCGCGAAGAATCGGCTGACGAAATCGTAGCGATCGCGGTTGGCCTCATCGGCGCGGGCGGTGATCGTCACGCCGCGCATGTCGCAATCGAGCATGGCGCGAAAGTTGGGCGAAGCGACGCGCACCGCCTGTTCGTCGGCAAGTTCGATCAGCGGATCCCACTTGCCGCGACATGTGGATACCGGCTCAACGCCGAGCGATTCGATCAATCCTGCTGGCGGATCGGCGGGCAAAGGCGGGTCGAGCGGAAAGTTCATTTCGATCCACGCGTTACCATCGATCAACCGCTGTACGCATGGCAGATCGCCGGACCTGGGACTGAAAAACGCAACGGCTTCGTGCGCCGGGACGCGCTGCGTGGACCACAGCACGTGCGCTGAAGCCAGCGTCGCGTGGCCGCACAAGTCGACTTCCATGTTCGGTGTGAACCATCGCAGCTCCCATGCGTGTGCGCCACGATCGGAAAGCGGCCGGACAAACGCCGTCTCCGACAGGTTCAACTCCATAGCAACGTTCTGCATCCACTCAGCGTCAACCGCCTCTTCGAGGACACAAACTGCAGCGGGGTTGCCTGCAAAGCGTTTACTCGTGAAAGAATCGATTTGATAGATCGGAATGGGCATCGTTCGATCGTAGTCCATCGATCGATCAAAGTGAATTGTCAAAAATCGCAAAGCGTTTAGCGGGCGATCGCAGATCATCCCCTAAACGGTCTGGCGTTAACGTTGCGAATCTTTGAGGCAATTCCGCTACGATGCCGCCCATGTTGAAGTATCGTTTGCCATTTGGGATTGCGATGGTCATCGCGCTGATCGCGCTGATCTGGGGCGACGACCGCATTGGCGCTGTCAACGTAGAAGGCACGTTCCTGGCGTCGTGGCTCGGTCAGCCTGAGTTACGCCCGGGCATTCTGGTGTTCGGCATTTTCCTTTTGCTGATCACGGTGGGTGCAGGAGAGTTGGTCAACATTTTTCACGCGAAGGGAATCAAGGCGAACGCGTTCGTCGTGCGGTTGGCGGGGCTCGTTGGCTTTGCGATGTTTTACGTCATGCCGGGCGACTTGAACGGCCCGGCGGCCCTCGCGTTCGTGGGCACGCCGATCGCGGTGGTCTTTCTCGCCGCGCTGGTCGCGCACGCGGCGCACAAGCAACCGGACGGCGCGGTGGCGGCGGGCGGCGCGGCGCTGTTCGGCTTGGTTTACATGGGGATGATGCCCGGCTTCTACCTGCTCGTCCGCGCGGAGTTCAGTGCATGGATCATCATGGCCATCATCATCACAACCAAAAACTGCGATACCGGGGCGTACACGTTCGGCCGCATGTTCGGCAAACACAAACTCATCTTCTGGCTGAGCCCGGGCAAGACATGGGAAGGGCTCGCCGGCGGTGTCGCGTTCTCCGCACTAACCGGCGTGTTGTTGGCTGCGATCGCCAACGGCAACGACATTCCGCTGCGCGTTGACACGACAACCGGCGAACTGGTCGCAATGGACATTCCACTTTGGTATGCCGCGATCGCCGGCGCACTGCTGGGTTTAATCGGGCACGGCGGTGATTTGATTGCGTCGCTTTTCAAGCGCGACGCCGGCATCAAGGATTCGGGCAACACGATCCCCGGCTTCGGCGGCGTACTGGATGTGTGTGATTCGCCGATCGTCGTCGCGCCACTGGGGTATTGGCTTTTGCAGGCGAGTGTGATCGGCTGATGTGTCGGCACGATCCTCTTTCTTCCTGCTAAACTGCGTCGCTCATTCTCATCACTGATGCTTCATTCAGAAGGAAGGATGTTTCATGTTCGTTCTATTTCGTGTCGTGTTCACGGTCACGTTCACACTGCTGTTCACCGCCATCGGTTTTGCGCAGCAGCAACAGGAAGTCATTCTGACGAGCGTGGAGCGCAACTTCCAACGACGGGAATGGGAAATTCGCGACACGTCGGTAAACTTCGACTCGGCCGCGACATGGAAAGTCAAACTCGAAGAGATGCACGGCGGCAAACAAGAAGGCGCGCATCTGATCACTGTGCAGACCGAGAAATTGACCATCCGTATCATTCCCACACGCGGCATGAGCATTCTTGATGTGCAGTCAGGTGACGTGCGACTCGGTTGGCAGTCGCCGGTGAAGGAAGTCGTGCATCCAAAACACATTCGGCTGAGTGATCGCGACGGGCTTGGCTGGCTGGAAGGGTTCAACGAATGGATGGTGCGTTGCGGCCTCGAGTTCGCCGGCCATCCGGGCAAAGATGAATTCATCAACAACACCGGCGATCAGGCGGAGATGATGCTTACGCTACACGGCAAGATCGGCAACATCCCGGCGTCGGAAGTGTCGGTGTTGATCGACAAGAAACCGCCAAATCGGATTTATGTACGCGGCACGGTATACGAACGCGGTTTCTACGGCCCCAAGCTCAAAATCATCACCGAAGTTTCCACCGTGCCCGGCAGCAGCACCTTTCGTATCAATGACACGGTGACCAACGAAGGCGCGTTCGATCAGGAATTTCAATTGATCTATCACGGCAATTTCGGTGCACCGTTGTTGGAGAAAGACGCAAAGGTGATCGCAGCAACGAAGTCAGTCACGCCGATGAATGCACACGCAGGCAAGGCGGTCAAAAAATACGACACCTACGTCGGCCCGACCAAGGGTTTCATCGAAGAGGTTTACCTGCTGGAACCCATCGCCGACAAGGACAGCCGTTCCATGGCCATGCTGCACAACGCGGCGGGTGATCGCGGCGCTTCGGTGGCGTGGTCAACCAAGCAATTACCCTACTTGACAATTTGGAAGAACACGGCGGCGACGGAAAGCGGTTACGTGACGGGATTGGAACCGGGCACGGGTTATCCATTTAACCGCAAAGTGGAGCGGCAATTTGGCCGCGTGCCGAAGTTGAAGCCGGGGCAGTCGCGGCAATTCACGCTGGACTTCGGTATCCATCACGGCAAGGATGCGGTCGACACGGTAGCCGGCAAGATCGCCGAGCTTCAGGGCGACACGAAAGTGAAGTTGCACAAGGATCCGCCGAAGGTGAAATGACAGCGAATTCGCAACCTTCAAAATTTCATCACAAGGAGGGCAACATGGCTGTTTCACCAATTCCCGAAGGTTTCACCGCACTG
>JANQKH010000742.1 GCA_028281215.1 Phycisphaeraceae bacterium
TGCCAACAACGTGACCGTCGGAACGAAAAGTCTCATTGGAAGCAAACTCCGGTGATGAAAATGGATGTGCGGCGATTGTATCGGCCGCATTATGCCGCGTCGATCGACGGGCAACGTGGCGGGCCGCCCGCCGTTATACAATACCGGCCTACCGTTAAACGATTTTCCTGCATGCTGGAGAAACACCGGTGCCAAGCACATGTTCACGCATCTGTCTTTTCATCATCATGGTGATGTTCGCAAGCATCACCAACGTTCCAGCCCATGCGGCGCCGCGCAACGTTGTCCTGTTCGTAACCGACGATCAATCGCCCGACTTCGGCGCGTATGGCAATCCAGTGATGAAGACGCCGAACCTCGACGCCATCGCCAAAGACGCGACGTTGTTCAACTACGCGTTTTGCACCACGGCTTCATGTTCCGCGAGCCGATCCGTCATCCTTAGCGGGTTGCACAACCATGCGAACGGACAATACGGGCACCAGCATCACTACCACAAGTTCAGCGCGTTCGACAATCTCGTCACGCTGCCGGTGTTGATGGAGGCGGCCGGCTACCGCACGGCGCGTTGCGGCAAGTACCACGTTGCGCCGTCGCCGGTCTATCGTTTTCAGACGACAATCGCCGGCAACTCGCGCAGCCCAGTGCAGATGGCCGACAACTGCAAGGACTTTTTCACAGCCGACGATGACAAGCCGTTTTTCCTTTACATCTGCACAAGCGATCCGCATCGCGGCGGCGGCAAAGCAAAAGATTTGCCATACGCGCCCGACCGCTTTGGCAATCCCGCACCCGGAAAGTCGTACTGGGGCATCAAAGAGGTGGTCTACGATCCGAAGGATGTGATCGTGCCCGGCTTTCTACCCGAAACGCCAACCTGCCGCGCAGAACTGGCACAGTATTACCAATCGTGTTCGCGCATCGATCAGGGCATCGGGCGCTTGGTCGATGTGCTTAAAGAGGCCGGCAAATGGGACAACACGCTGTTCATCTACATCAGTGATCACGGCATCGCGATGCCCGGTGCGAAGACAACCGTCTACGAAGGCGGCATGCATTCACCCTGCATCGTGCGTAATCCGTACAACAAGAAACGCGGCGTGAAAACCAATGCCATGATCAGTTGGGTTGATCTGGCGCCGACCATCCTCGATTTCGCCGGTGCGCTCAACGCCAAAGGTGCTGCGAAGAATGAGGTGCTCGCAAAAATCGAAAATAAAGGCAACCGTACACAACGCCCCGATCCGCAAACCACGCGTTACATCAAACCGGGTACATTCCACGGCCGATCGTTTCTTTCCGTGCTTGATACGGAGAACCCCAAAGGTTGGGATGAGGTCAACGCATCGCATACGTTCCATGAGATTCAGATGTATTACCCCATGCGCGTCGTGCGCGAACGGCGGTACAAACTCATCTGGAACATCGCCCATCCATTGCCGTTCCCGTTTGCGTCTGACCTTTGGGCTGCGCCGACCTGGCAGGCGCAGTGGAAACAAGGTAAAGGTGCGCCGTACGGCGCCAAAACCGTGGGCAATTACGTGCAGCGGCCGGAGTTTGAACTCTATGACCTGAAAAACGACCCACACGAAGGAAAAAATCTTGCTTCCGATCCGCAACATCAGCAGACCCTGGAGCGTTTGAAGAAAAAGCTTAAAGCGTTTCAGCAGCGGACGAATGATCCGTGGATCATGAAGTGGAATTATGAGTAAGGTGGATCGCGTCGTAAGCGATGCGGATAAGTGGATGCGAATCCACAAGTGATTCAATAAACGAAGAAAGGTTCAAGATGCAACGTAATTTCCAACTCATCGCCGCGTGCGTCGTGCTTCTGTCGATCACTGCCGCGTACGCCAAGCGGCCGAACATTGTCTTCATTTTCACTGACGATCACGCCGCGCACGCGATCAGTGCATATGGCTCCAAGGTGAACAAGACGCCGAACATTGATCGCATTGCCAACGCCGGTATGCGATTCGACAACTGCCTGGTGACCAATTCGATTTGCGGGCCGAGCCGAGCGTGCATTCTGACCGGCAAGTATTCCCATGTGAATGGGTTCTATCGCAACGGCAATCGCTTCGACGGTGAACAATGGAACTTCGCCAAATCATTGCAGAAAGCCGGCTACCAGACTGCCATGATCGGCAAGTGGCACCTGTCCAGCGATCCGACCGGCTTCGATTATTGGGAAGTGCTCTACGGACAGGGGCCTTATTACAACCCACCGATGAAAAAGAACGGCGAACGCGTCACCTACACCGGTTACACGACGGAGATCATCACCGACCGCACGCTCGACTGGCTCAAAAACATTCGCGACAAGAACAAGCCGTTCATGCTGATGTTTCAGCACAAAGCACCACACCGCAACTGGCAGCCGGGCCCGAAGTACCTGACGATGTACGACGACGTGACCATCCCTGAAGCAGAGACGCTGTGGGATGATTACAGCGGCCGAACCCGCGCGGCGAAGAACCAGGCGATGACCATCTCCCGCCACCTCAACGCCAATGACCTCAAACTCCGTCCGCCTGGCAATCTCACCAAGGAGCAGCTCGCGAAATGGAACGCCGCGTACGAGCCCAAGAACGAAGCGTACCGTAAAGCGAAGGAAGCCGGCGAACTCACCGACAAGCAGGATACGCAGTGGAAGTACCAGCGTTATATGAAGGACTATCTCCGCTGCGTTGCAGCGGTGGACGACAACATCGGCCGCATTCAAAAATACCTCAAAGACACCGGCCTCGATGAAAACACCATTGTCATTTACTCCTCCGATCAGGGTTGGTATCTCGGCGACCACGGCTGGTACGACAAACGTTGGATGTATGAAGAATCACTAAAGATGCCGTTCGTCATCCAATGGCCAGGCGTCATCGAACCAGGTTCGGTCAACAAGGACATCATTTCGAACGTCGACTTCGCCGCAACGTTCCTCGACATTGCCGGCGCGAAAAACCCCGGCGACCTGCACGGTCGCAGCATCGTGCCGTTGCTCAAAGGTAAGACGCCGGCCGACTGGCGCAAGAGTTTCTACTACCACTACTACGAGTTCCCCGGCGCGCACAGCGTCGCCAAACACTACGGCGTGCGCACCGATCGCTACAAGCTTATTCACTTCTACCAGAACAAAGAGTGGGAGCTGTTTGACCTTCAAAAAGACCCGAACGAATTAAAGAGCGTATACGACGACCCGTCGTACGCCAAGATTCGCGGCGACCTTGAAAAAGAATTGACACGATTGCAGCAGGTACTCGGCGAAACGGAACCACACAAGCCGGTGCCGGGCGATCCGGGCACGCGCGGCAAACGGCCGAAGCAATTCAAAAAAGGTAAGAAGAAGGCGTTTTTTCAGGCCGGTCAGGACAAGGCGTTGTCGTTCAACGCCAAGCCGCAGACGCCGAGCAATCGGCCGGATCCCGCCGCGCGTCCGCTGGCGATCGGCGCGTGGATCAACCCGGCAAGTGACACCGGCGTCGTCGTCGCGCAAGGCGGGGCGAGCTACGGCTACGCACTGCACCTGAACAAAGGCCTGCCCACCTTTTCCGTCCGCAACATGGATCAACTCGCGGAAGTGAAAGGCAAGAACGCGCTGTCCACCAAGGCGTGGGTGCACGTGCTAGGCGTGTTGGACGGCGACCAGAAACTTCGGCTCTACATCGACGGCGAACAGGTCGCCGAAGCGAAGGGCCACGCCATCGATCAATCGCCGGCGGACGGTTTGACTGTCGGCGGCGATGCCGGTTCCATCGTCGGCGACTACGCGGAGAACAACCACTTCAAAGGCGACATCCGCGACTTGCGCTGCTACGTCGGCGTGTTGTCCGAGAAAGACATCAAGGCTTGGGCGAGCCGGTGACATGATCGTTGGATTGCACCACGCGCAGATCACGATCCCTCAAGGCGCTGAGGCGCAAGGCCGCGCCTTTTATTGTGACGTGCTGGATTTGATGGAAGTGGAGAAGCCCGACTGTCTGAAGGCGCGGGGCGGATTTTGGTTGCAGGTCGGAGATCGGCTCGTACACGTCGGCACCGAAGATGGTGTGGATCGAACACGAACCAAAGCGCACTTGGCGTACGAAGTGAATCAACTGGCTGAGTGGCGTCAACGTTTGTCGGCAGAAGGGATCGACATCCTTGAAGGCGTTCCCATTCCCGGATTTGACCGGTTTGAGTTTCGAGATCCTTTCGGAAACCGCGTCGAACTGATCGAACCGCTCGACGCATGAGGCAATGTTCCAATGACAATCAATGTGAAGACTATCGTATGGATGCTGTTGCTCATTGGCGTGCTGGCTGTGCCGAGTGCGTTGGCGAACGACACCAAGCGTCCCAACTTCGTCATCTTCCTAACTGACGACATGGGCTGGGGTGACGCTGCGTGTTACGGCCATCCAGTGATCAAAACGCCGAACCTCGATCGCTTCGCCAAGGAAGGGTTGCGTTTTACCAACTGCTACGCGGCATGCTCGGTTTGTTCGCCGTCGCGGTCGGCGATCCTCACCGGCCGCACGCCTTACCGCAACGGCGTGTGGCGTTGGATACCGGGCGGCTCGCAATACCACTTGCGTCAAAGCGAAATCACCATCGCCACGTTGCTGAAAAAGAAAGGCTACGACACCTGCCACGTCGGCAAATGGCACCTCAACGGCAAGTTCAATTCGCCGGAGCAGCCGCAACCGAACGATCACGGTTACAACTGGTGGCTCGCTACACAAAACAACGCGGCGCCCTCGCACAAAAACCCGACCAACTTTGTGCGCAACGGCAAACCTGTCGGCAAACTGGAAGGCTTCAGCGCCGTACTCGTCGCTGACGAAGGCGTCGACTGGCTCAAAAACCATCGCGACAAGGACAAGCCGTTTTTTCTGTCAGTCTGGACGCACGAACCTCACCTGCCGATCGAGTCCGACCCGAAATATATGAAGCTTTACAGCGACGAAAAAGACGACGGCGTCCGTCAACATCACGGCAACATCACCCAACTCGACGATGCCTTCGGCCGCGTCCTCAAAGCGCTGGAAGATATCGGCGAAGTCGATAATACCTTCGTGTTTTTCACCAGCGACAACGGCCCGGAAGGCAACGGGGTCAAAGGCCGCACACGCGGTTCCACCGGCGGTTTGCGCGGCCGAAAACGGTCCACCTTCGAAGGCGGCATCCGCGTACCCGGTGTGTTGCGATGGCCGGCGAAGTTCAAACAAGTCGGCCTCAAACCAGGCTCGACCTCTGACGAACCCGTCATCGGCTCCGACTTGTTCACCACCCTTTGCGCCATTGTCGACCAGCCGCTGCCAACCGATCGCACCATCGACGGCGCGAACATGCTGCCGGCGTTGGAAGGTCAATCGATTCAACGTGATCAACCCCTCTATTGGCGAAACCACTTATCACCCAAAACGCACAACGTCGCCGTGCGCATCGGTCCCTGGAAGGTCATCGGCAATGACGATCTTTCAAAGTTCGAGCTTTACAACCTCGTCGACGATCCGCAGGAAAAAACGGAACTGTCCGCCAAGCACCCGAACAAGTTCGCCGAGATGAAAGCGATTCTGATCAAACAGGACAAAGCCGTGCTCGAAGAAGGCCCCGACTGGTGGAAGAACGACAAACCCCGACGTGGCGGAAATCGGAACAAGGGCAAAGTGAAAGGGCCCAAGTTGGACAAGGGCGTGGACAAAACCGGCAAGTTTGACGTCGTCAAAGGCGGCGTCGCAACGAAGCACGAACTCGGCGTCCAACTGAAATCCGAAGGCGAAGCCGTAGCCCTGTGGAAACTGGACAAGCCCGTGACCAACTGCGTCACCTTCACCACAAGCTATCAAACGACCGTCAACACCAACACCCGCAACGCCTGTCTCGTCTTCGGCGCCAACGATGAGAACGATGACCTGATCAAAGTCGGCTCCATGATCGGCATGGGGGCACACGGCGTGTTCCAGGGCTCATGGGCCAACGTCGGCAACCTCGGGCAGATCCAGAAAACCTACGATCCCAATAAGTTGATTCACATCACCGTCACTTTGGACGTCAAAAAAAGAACCATCGATGCGGTGATCGATGGTTCAAAGATTCAAGCCAAGTTGCCCGACGACGTGAAGTCGATTACTCACTACGGGTTCTACGTCAAAAACACGGCGTCGGTGTTTCAAGCGGTGAAACTCGAACGGTGATCGATCATATTCGTGGCTTTAGGCAGGCATTTCTTCCGTTGCTGCCGGTATCTTCTTGCGCGGGTAGGCGATCAGCAGGATGACAAAACAGACCAGCGCCGCCCACATCGGCACGCTGAACAACTTGGTGTAGTTCATTTTCTCCGTGACTGCATCCCGCGCCCAGCCGCCGACATACCCCGCCACAAGGCTTCCCACGATGATGCCAATCCCGACAATCACGAGGTTGAACAGGTTCTGAGCGCTGGCGCGAATATCAGACGTCGTCTCTTCATCCACGACCATGAATGCGACGAAGATAAAGCAGCCGAAACACAGGCCGTGTAACGCGACGCCGAGAATCAGCGTCAGAACAGGCGGCAGAAAAATTGAGTCGACGTAGGCAAACAGGAACATGCGTAGTGCGTACGCTGCAAGGCCGATGGCCAAAAGCGTCTTTCGGCTGAAACGCTTGGCGACAAGCGGAATCAGCGCGAGTACGAGGATCTCCGACATCTGACCGATCGTCATGAGTCCGCCGCCACCTACGCCGAACACTTTGTTGATCGTTTTCGCCAAGTCACCCGCCTGTGCCTGTTGATTCTGCATTTCCGTGAGGAAGGGCGCAGTCTGAACAAAGTAGAACTGATGAATGCAACTGATTGGTACGGCAAGCAGGAACAGGGTGAGCAACGGCTGTCGCCGCACTTCACCGATCGCTTCAAACGCCGCGTTCGATTTCTTTCCTTCGGACGGCGGCGTCTTTGGAAGCATGAAACAGTAGGCGCCCATCACCACGCCCAGAATAGCGCTGAGTCGAAATGCATCGGCGATCCCGGCGGCCTGACTGGCAGTGCGATCGGCGGCAGTTGCGCCTTCCGGCGTGTACTGGTGCAGCAGCCACTGACCAATCCCGATGCCGACGACAATCCAGCCGACCGTGCCCCAAACGCGCACGCGTCCAAAGTCCCGATCGCGGTCCGGCATGTGGTGGAAGGCCAATGAGTTAGTTAGCGCCAGTGTAGGAGAGTAGACCAAGGAATATAGGAGCGAAAAAGCAAGGAATCCCCAGAATCCATCGATCCAAGTCAATTGAAAGACGAGGACACCGCCGAGGATGTGGCTAAGTCCAAGAAACTTCTCGGTATTGAAGTAGCGATCGGCAATTTGGCCGGCGATAAATGGTCCAAAGACGGCGCCGACACCGCCAGCCATATACATCCACCCGATATCGCCGTCAGTGAACTTCCGATGCTCCTTCAGGAACGTGTACATGATCGGCAACCACGCGCCCCAGATCGCATACTGGAGGAACATCATGATTGACAACTGGCTGCCCAGTTTGGCGCCCATGGGCGGCGCGGCACTCAA
>JANQKH010000794.1 GCA_028281215.1 Phycisphaeraceae bacterium
TTGAATTTTACAAGGCCGCGTTTGGCGCCAAAGAAGACGTGCGGCTGGACATGCCCGACGGCACGATCGCGCACGCCGAACTGGTGATCAACGGCGGGCGATTCATGCTCTCGGAAGAAAACCCGCAATACAACCAAAGCCCCACAACGCTCGACGGTTCGTCCGTCGTGCTGCACATCTATGTCGATGATGTCGACGCGACGTTCAGGCGGGCGGTCGAACTTGGCGCGGAAGAAACGATGCCCGTCGCAGATCAGTTTTACGGCGACCGATCCGGCCGCGTGCGCGACCCCTTCGGTTACGTCTGGATCATCGCCACGCACGTCGAAGACGTATCGGAAGACGAAATGAAACGCCGCTTCGCTGAGATGTGCGGCGGATGATGAAACAAAAAGCATTGAAACACAAGGAGATTCACATGCTTCACCGAACCCTGCCGTTTGTTTTCCTCGTTGCTATGTCCCTGATCTTGGCGTCGGCGTCCTCTGCCCGCGCGGAAAAGGTCCACCTGATGATCCTTTCCGGTCAGTCGAACATGGCGGGTTTGAACCCGGCTGTTTCGTTCACGCCGACGGTCACCAAAGGCCTGGCGCCGGACAAGGTGATCGTGGTCAAGAGCGCACAAGGCGGCCAGCCGATCCGTCGCTGGTACAAAAAGTGGAAACCGGCGAAGGGTGACAAACCGACGGCGGATGGCGTGTTGTACGACAAACTCATGGCGGCGGTGAACAAAGCCGTGGGCGACACAAAAATCGACACGGTCACGTTCGTCTGGATGCAAGGCGAACGCGATGCACGGGAGAAACACGGCGAAGTGTATGCCGCGAGCATGAAAGGGCTGATCGATCAGTTGAGCGCCGACCTGAAGCGAGACGACGTCAACTTTGTCATCGGCCGACTCAGCGACTTCGGCAAGAAAGGCACTTACGTGCACTGGGACAAGGTGCGCGAAGCGCAGGTGAATGTCGCCGAGGCGAGCAAACGCGGTGCATGGGTCGACACCGACGACCTGAACGGCCCAAAAGACGACCTGCACTACACGAAGGAAGGCTATGCCGAACTGGGCAAACGCTTCGCCGAACAAGCGATCAAACTGGTCAAAGCAAGCAAATGAACTAGCCATCGAACCCGCCTGTGACCGTTCCCATCAACATCGAAGTCGGCGGCGCGGAACTGCTGGACCGCATTGAACCACTGTGGATTCAACTGCGCGGCTATCACGTGGCGTTGTCGGCTAACTTTGGTTCACAAATGGCGGCCGCCACATTCGATCAACGCAAGCAGGGACTGCTCACCAAAAGCGACGGCGGCGGCATGCACGTCGCCCTTGCCGGCAGCCCCGGCTCATCCGACCTCGTCGGTTATTGTGTCACGTTGTTCGACCGCCAGAAGACTGGCGAAATTGAGTCCATCTACGTTCATGATTCGGTACGCGGGAAAGGCATCGGCGAGCGGCTGATTGACATCGCCATGCGTTGGCTTGACGAACACAGAATCTCTAAGCGCGTTGTTATCGCGGCGTTTGAAAACCAGCGCGTGATGCACCTCTATGAGCGATTTGGTTTCAAGCCTCGCCTGATTCAAATGGAATGGCATAATGGCGGCGATGCCGAACGTGAAGATGCCTGACGCCGATCAAGTCACGGCCCGTCCCCGACGACGGGTTCGGGCGCTGTTGTTGCACGTCTTCCGCGTGGCTTTGTTTTGCGTTGTCATCTTTCTGATTCACGATCAACACCGGTGGTACATCGCACAACAAACGGGCGAAGCACACAACGCCATCACACTCGAGCGCGTGCAACAACACTTTCCCAAAGCCGATTCACTTTCCGACTGGCAGCCAGCGCACGGCGGGCGGAACGTGCTCAGTGCCGACGGCGTCAACCTCGGCTTTGTGATTCAAACTTCGCCGACCAGCGATTCGATCGTGGGCTTTTCCGGACCAACCAACACGATGATCGCGTTCGACATGAATAACAGAATCATCGGCATCGACGTGCTAACCAGCGGTGACACGAAAGAACATTTGGCCGATGTGCTGGCAAGCGAATCGTTCATGCATGCGTTTGATGAGATGACATGGGACCAAGCAAGTGAACGCACCGATATCGACGCGGTATCCGGAGCGACACTGACCAGTCTCGCGATTGCTGAAGGCGTGACCTATCGGCTGGGCGGTGCAGACCCGCCGCCCCGTTTCCCCGATCTGCCGGAACTGGCCGACGCGAAAGAGATTTTTCCCGACGCCGCTAAGCTTGAACCTGACACCACACAGCATGAAACAGAAGATGACCACGAGCGAATCTGGCGCGTGCTGGACGGCGAGGGAAACCTACTCGGCACGCTGTATCGCACCACTCCCGCCGCGGACCAGATCATCGGCTACCAGGGGCCGACCGATACGCTGATCGCAATAGGGCTTGACGGCAAAGTCCAAGGCATTGCGATCCATCGTAGTTACGACAATCCCAAATACGTTGGCTGGATCCAACAGGAGTTCGGCTTCCTTGTCCTGTTCAACAACCTGACATTGAGTGAACTGGCAAATTTCAACGCCAAAGAAGTGGAAGGGGTCTCCGGCGCGACGATGACCAGTAAGGCGATCGCCCGTGGAGTGGTGGCGGCGGCCAAAGCATACGAAGTGGCCGCGAACCGAAAACCGGGACAGGAACAAACAACATCGGCCTCCGCGTTGGCATCCATTCGTTTCCGTGCGCGCGACGTTGGCACGATTATCGTCATTGTGGTCGCCCTGCTTATTGCGTTCACGCCGTTGAAAAAACAGCGTGCGCTGCGCATCGTGTTTCAACTTGTGCTGATCGTCTACCTCGGTTTGATCAACGGCGACATGGTCTCGCAATCACTGCTCGTCGGCTGGTCGCAAAGCGGCGTGCCGTACCGATTCGCGCCGGGCATCATTTTGTTGGTCGCCGCGGCGTTGCTTGTTCCAATCTTTTCAAAGAAACAACTGTATTGCCACGAACTTTGTCCGCACGGTGCGTTGCAGGAACTGATCAAGAACCGCTTGCCGCTTCGCAAACGTTTCAACAAAGAATTGCCGCGACGCTTCATCCACACGCTGGAGATGGTGCCGGCATTGTTGTTGCTCTGGGTCGTGATCGTCGCGATGGGTCATCTGCCGTTCAGCCTCGTCGGCATCGAACCGTTCGACGCTTACATCGTGCGAATTGCCGGCTGGGCGACGATCACCGTTGCGGTCGTGGGTCTGATCGCGTCGCTTTTCGTCCCGATGGCGTACTGCCGATTCGGTTGCCCGACCGGCGCGCTGTTGAAGTCTCTGCGCTTCAACGGCGCAAGCGATCGGTTCCACAAGCGCGACGCCGCGGCGCTGCTCGCCGTCGCGGTGGCGGTGTTCATGCGTTTCTCACAGGTCAGTCTCTGATGCGCCTTGAGTGTAAGACCCTGCAAAAAACGCATAGAATTCCCACGTTTTTCCTCAGTTGCACGCCGTTTTGTAAATTCCACTTGTGCTGCCCCGCCTGTCCCCTATGCTGAACGTCCGACATTCACTCGTTCCTGCATTTTGGGAGACGCCATGTTGTTGCGACCTTGCGCGCCGCTGAGAAACACATGCCTGACTGTTTTTTGCCTGGTCGGCATCGCCTGTTGGTGCGCGGTCGCCGGCGCCGAGTCGAGGGAAGCCGATCCGCCGGCAACCACGCAAACCAAGACCGCAGATTCACCGGCCGACGATAAAAAATCAATCACACCGATCAACATTGATCTGCCTGCCGATGCGAGCATCTCCGATCCCAATCAACCCCGATTCGTTGTCGTGCTGCTCGACGGCACGAAGTTGCGCGGCCGGCTGCTCAACGAGTCGTTCGCCATCGAAACCCGTTTCGGCAAACTGACCGTACCCCTGGCGAAATTCATCAGTCTGCGCTGCGGCACCAACACCCTTGCGCATCGTAAGCAACGCGTCGAAGCACTGATTCAACAACTTGGCAACGAAGACTTCAAACAGCGCGAATCCGCACAGGAACAACTGAAGCTCATTGGCCCGCGCATTGTTCGATTGCTGGAAGACGCAAGATCGCACGACAACACGGAAACCGCAACGCGCGTCAAAGATCTGCTCGAACACTTTGACAAGTTGCGCAATCAGTTCGGCGTCGAAGCTATCGCGCCGTGGACCGACAAAGATGAACTGATCAACGATGAGTTCCGCACCAACGGCACATTGGTCAGCCAGACGGTGGTGATCGAGGGTTTCTTCGGCAAACTGAATCTACCGCTGGAACACATCGACCACATCCGCCGCATCCAAAAGCAGGCCGGCGCGGCGGCGTATGCCAACCTCAATGTCAAAGGTACACACCTCGTGCAACATAAAGCGATGCGCACCAAGATCAAAGTCACACGCGGCGACCGGATCATGATCCGCGCTTCCGGCACAATCGTCCGCAGCACCAGCAGTTCCTACACCTCCACACCCGACGGCTCGTCACGTTTCGGGTATTACTACATGAAAGGTGACCGCGTGTACGGCGGCACCCTGCTGGCGCGCGTCGGTTCACGCGGCAAGTGGCATCGCATCGGCTCCAACGGCACTTTCACCGCCACCAACGAAGGCGAACTCCAATTCGCCGTCAGCATGTCCGACAGCTACGCCAGCCGCTACCAATTCAACGGCGACTACAAAGTCGCCGTGCGGGTGGAGCGGTGAGGGGTATTCGGGCTTCACCGATTCAGTTTTCACAGAGGTCACGGAGTGGGAAGTTGGATTCCGAGGGGGCTTACGCCAACTGCCTCATGCTTTCCGCTCGATCACCTTCAACTGCCGAAACGCTTGGTTTCCCAAATGCGCAGCACCGGCGGACAGTACGCCTGCTTCTGCCGGGGTGTTGGCCTGCTTGCCTTGCCGGATCGCGGCGAGCCAGTTGGCGATGTGGTCGCTGGTGCCGTCGATGTCGAAGTCCGCGCCTTTTTCACGATTGCCCGGTTTGAACAGTTCCGCCTTGAAACTGCGGCGGGGTTCGGGGTTCAACTCGTAGCGGCCGCGGTCGACGTAGAGCGTGCCGTTCGTGCCCATAAATGTGCAGCCCGCGCGTCCGTGCCAGTTCACGAACGTGCCTTCAAAGTGAATCTGCATCTTGCGACCGGGGTAGTCGAGCAACGTCTGAATCGTGTCCGGCGTTTCCCACACGCCTTTGGTGGAATACTGCGACCCGATCGTGGTCGCCCGTGTCGGCAGCGTGTCGAGGTCAAGACAGAACTGCACGGTATCCATCCAGTGGACCATCAGGTCGGTGAGGATGCCGCCGCCGAAGTCCCAGAACCAGCGCCAGTTGCCAAGCATGCGATACGGGTCGAACGGCTGATCCTTGGCTTTACCGAGAAAGCGTTTCCAATCAGTCTCACTCGGTTTGACATTCGGCTGCCGCTTGCGGAACGGTGTGTGGTTGCGGTTCCAGGTCATATGCACTTTGTGTACGTCGCCGATGACGCCCTTGCGGATCAGTTCGCGCGCCTTGATCACCTGAGGCATTGACCGTTGTTGCGTGCCGATCTGCACGGTGCGCTTGTGTTTGTTCTGCGCGGCAACGACCGACTCGCTTTCTTCAATCGTGTGCGTCAACGGTTTTTCGCAATACACGTGCTTCCCGGCTTCGCATGAGGCGATCGTGATCGGCACATGCCAATGGTCCGGCGTGCCGACGATGACTGCGTCGATATCATTTCGCGCGAGTAATTGTTCGTGGTACTTGTACGCGGCAACGTCTTTGTATTTCCCCGCGGCCGTCTGCTTGGCGCGGTTGCGGTTGTGATCGTAGATGTCACACACCGCGACGACATTCGTGCCCGGCAGCGCCATCGCCTTAGGCATCAGCGAACGCCCCGCCCGCCCGCCACAACCGATGACGCCGAGGTTGATCGTTTCGTTCTTGGCAAAGCCATGCGACGTGGCGGTGAAACCGGCGACGAGCGTCGCGCCGAGCCCGGCTTGTTCGAGAATCTCGCGACGGGTGGGGGTGGACATGCGATGCCTCCTTTCGAATCGGAGGGACATCGTACCGCGCCATTTCGTTGGGATGAAAAACGCAGGCGGAAATGACCATTGGACCGAAGCATGGAAGTAAAAGTGATGATGACCACGCGGTGTGTCATAGCACACGATTGCGTTCATTCACTTCGCACTTCGCATTTCTCACTTCCAACTTCCAACTCACCCCCCATCTTCCACCGTGTTCTCATACTTCACCCCATCCGGCACAGGAACCGGCACCGGCACCGTCGTGCCTTGCGTGCCAGCCGTTTTGCGTGACCCGTCAACGGCGACGAACGCGGTGTACGCCGACATCAGGTTGTAGTCGAGCGCGATGCGTTTGATCTGGTCGGCCAGTTCACCGTCACGGTCGTCAGTATGCGTCATTTGTTGCGTCAGGTCGGCGATCTGCATGCGGGCCCAGACGGCGGGCACCGCGTTGGGTGCGAGCGGACTCTCGCTTGCCGTGGCGATGGTCGTCGATGTAACCGGCACGTTGACGGTCATCG